>JAAHIA010000046.1 GCA_010671975.1 Leptolyngbya sp. SIO4C1
AGGGAAGCGATCTCGGCGGCCCGATCGAAGATGCCGATCGAACGCCAATGCTCGAGCACTTCCAGGGCGCGTCGGCGGCCCACCTCGTACTGCTCCTTGGTTCCGCCCTCGTCGCTGAACGACATCAAGAAACAGCAAACGCTGAACACAGTGCATCGATTGTCGCAAGGAGAACCTCTTCATTGGAATATTTCAAAAGCTAACAATTGAGCGGTACAGATCAAGCAGCGCAGATCAAACAGTATAGATTAGCTAAGCTAACGTCAAACCTTCCCAGTTTAGACGACCAAACGATCAGCTTGCCTTGACTGACTGCCTGCTGGCTAATTGGCACTAGGATATGGCATTGGCTTGAAGCGGCAATAGCTCGAACGGATGATGCGTAGAAAATTTCTGCTGTAAGCCAGCATTTTCTGTCTTCTAAACTAAGCGGCTGTGGTATTTTCCTTGTGAACTGCAATTGGGAGTGGTCAAATGGCACATTTAGCAATGGTTGTCGGAATTGATCAATATCACTTCCTACAGCCGCTCATGTACGCGCAGAACGATGCGGCCGAGCTGCATCAGTTTTTAATAGGCGCTGGCTTTAGCCCTGAGCAGTGTGTTTTACTGAGCGACCTTCCTTCGCCAAGCGAAGCGGCCCTCTATCCCGATCAGCAGACGATCATTAAGCAGCTACAGGCCCTTTGCCAAGATCCGGCCGCTGACGGTAGCCTGCTGTGGCTGTTCTTTAGCGGCTATGGCGTTCAGGTAGATGGACGCGACTACCTCATGCCCATCGATGGCGATCCGGCTCAGGTGGCTAAGACGGCTATTCCCATCAGTGAAATTATTAATGCGCTCAAGCAGACCGCCGCTCAGAATCTAGTTTTAGTGCTCGATATTAATCGCAGTCAGGCGGCGCTGCCTGAGCACAGGATTGGCTCGGACGCGATCGCACAGGCTAAGGCGGCTGAGATTCCGCTGCTGCTGTCGTGCGAACCAGAGCAGTTTTCTCACGAAACGCTGGCGGTGCGTCACGGGCTGTTCACGGCGGCGCTGCTTGAGGGGCTACGCTATCAGGGCTGTACCACACTAGGGCATCTAGCGGACTACCTCTCAACGCGGGTGCCCGAGCTGTGTGACCATCACTGGCGACCCATTCAAAATCCAGTAGCGGTGCTCTCAGATGCCCAAAAGTTTGCGCTGGTGGTGCCGCAGTCGGCCGCTGCCGTTTTACCTAAGTTTGAGCAGCCCGAGGCCGGCCTCGACCAGAGCGAACCTGTCTTTGAAGAAATGCCCAGACCGAGTCAGCCGGTCTTGAACCCAGAGGCCGGCACAGCCGTCAGCCACGAGGCCGTACCTGAGCTCATCGCGGGACCAGAGGATATTACGCTAGAGCTGCGCGAAGATGAGGAAAATCTATCTGATATCACCACAACGGTAGACCTGCCAGAGACCGCTGAACCCTCGCATCGCAAGTCTGGAGCGCTGCTTGCCTGGGGGCTCTTGGGTTTGCTCCTGCTAATAGGCGGCGTCCTGCTGCGCAATCAGACGGCGCTAAGAGAAAGTTTCGAGACGGCAACGCTGCCAGACTGGCTGGCCTGGCTGATACCCAGTCGAGATCAGGTCGCTGAGCCGCAGCCCGGCGCTGCCGATCCCGAAGCCGCCACTATCCCAGCGCTCAGCCCGACCCCGTCAGAAACTGTTGACCCCACCCCAGACGCAGCGGAGGCCGCGACTGAGACGAGCGAGCCGGCCGATGCGGCCAGCGAGCCCGCCAATGAACCCGCCAATGAACCCGCCAGCGAACCTGCCAGCGCCACCCCGACGGAGGAAGCAACCTCGCAGCCTGCCGAACCAGAGACCGCTGACCCTGAAACCGCCTCCTCTGCCGCGCCGCCGGCCAGTGCTCAGGCCGATAGCGCCGCCGATAGCGCTGCCAGTGCCGCCAGCGCCGCGCTACTGTCTGAGGCCCGACAGCTAATTCAGCCTAGCCAGGCCCATCAGTTCGCTGAAGCGATTGTGCAGGCGCGGCAGATCCAGCCGGGTGAAGCTTACTATGACGAAGCTCAGGCCGATATCGATCGCTGGAGTCAGGTCATTCTGGATCTAGCAGAGGGCAGGGCCGCTAGCGGCAACCTGGACGGCGCGATCGCGGCTGCCCAGCTGGTGCCCAGCGATCGCGAGTCGCTTTCCCGTCAGGCGCAGCAGCGTATTGCCTTTTGGCAGCAGCGTCAGCGCAGTCGCGAAATCATTCAGGCAGCGCAGCGCATTCCTCGCATGGGTCAGGCTAGCTCATACCAGCGCGGCATCATTCAGCTGCAGACCGTGCCGCGCAGTCAGCCAGAGTACCAAACGGCTCAGCAGCTAATCGACGACTGGAGTCAGAAAATGCTCAGCATTGCCAGAGCGCGTGCGGCTCAGGGTCGCAACCAAGACGCGATTCAAGCCGCCATTTTGATTCCACGCGGCACGGCCGCCTACGATCAGGCTCAGACCGACATTGCTCGCTGGCGCGGCGAGTAGCCGGCATTCGTTAATCTTTAAGAATTAATTTTTATTCAAGCAGCGCATTCAAGGAGAGCAGATGCCCCCACAGCGTATTCAGCCCGGTGCTGGTCAAGAATCTGTCTGGGACTATCCCAGGCCGCCGGCGCTTGAGCCGGCCAATCAGCTGGTTCAAGTGATCTTCAACGGCACAACGCTGGCTGAGACGCGCCAGGCTCAGCGCGTTTTGGAAACTAGCCATCCGCCGGTTTACTACATTCCTCCGAGCGACGTGCGCCTAGAATTTTTAACGGCAACCTCGAAAGCTACCTATTGCGAATGGAAAGGCAGGGCCCGCTATTACACGATTGAAGTTGGCAATCAGCGCGTGGAGAACGCTGCCTGGGCCTATCCTGACCCCACCGACGCCTTCAGCGACATTCGGGACTATCTAGCCTTTTACCCTAGCCGCATGGAAGCCTGCTACGTTGACGGCGAGCGGGTCAAAGCCCAGGCTGGCGACTTCTACGGCGGCTGGATCACTCAGAATATTGTCGGTCCTTTCAAAGGAGAGCCGGGCTCTTGGGGCTGGTAGCTAGCGCGGCTGCTCTTTAAGCTGAGTCAGCGCCTCGATCAGGCGGGCTAGCTGCTGCTCTAGCTGCTGCTTGCGCGTCACCACCTGATGAATCTGCTGATAGCGAGCAATGGCAACACTGACGGCAGGCACCTGCTCAGCCGGGCAGGGGCGCGATTGAATCTGGCCGGACTGGTCAATCATGCAGAGCTGATAGCCAGTATCAGCTGCTAGCGAGAGATCGGGGCTAGACTCTAGCTGCTGCAAATAGTTCATCAAATCGTCTGCATCGGCGTGACGAAAGAGCGCTGCCTCACTTTGGCGTGCTGCCGGCTGCGGCTTAGAAGATTCTAGCCAGCCGTTGATCACGGGCCCTTCGGCATAGACGCTGCGAATTTGCTTGACCAGCTGGCGCAGCTCTTGCTGATAGCGAATGACGCTCTGCTGAATCTCACCCAGTAAATTCAGCGCGATCGCAGGGTTAACCTCATGTCGTAAGCTCACTGTCTCAGCCGCTTCTAGGGGAGGAAGCTGTGGGCGGGCAGCGGCAGACCGAGCGCGAGGACGTTTAGGCTGAGTCATAGCATGGATCGGTTCTCAAGCTGGTTAGCCCTATCATAGCGGCCCTTTTTCTGAGATGCCGGTGCGCCTGTCACGATGCTTAACCTCAGGGATGCTTGACCTCAAGCTTGACCTCAAGATAGAGACATCGGAGGTATCACTGAGCTAGTTTGTACAGAGTTCCTACGGTTTCCGAATCACCGTAGGTTGGATAAGATTGAGTCATCTAGCGCTATCGGTGGTTTTGATATGCGATTACCTGCTGTTTTACGATACTTGCCGGCCCGTCTGCGGCCCCTACGCAACCCGGTGGTTTGGATGCCGGCGCTGGCGCTGGCCTTTGTCGGCATTTTTGCTTGGGAATATCGTAACCACCCCGAGTGGCTACAGTGGGGCGGGCCTGCCGGCGTGCCCAGCACTGAAACCGGCCTAACGCCGGAAGAAGAAGCCATCATCGCTGAGATTGACACCTTGGATGTGCTGCTTAACGAAGCCAGCATCAACCGTCCAGGGGCGCCGATTGAAAATCCGACTGAGGCAGCAGAGACGACGGGCCTGCCTGAAGCAGAGACCGCTGCCGCCCCAGCCGAGCAGTCTACGCCTTTCGCTGACTATCTGGCCCAGTATCAGTTTGGCCGCACCGGCGCTGTGCAGGGTGCCAACAGCCTGCAGGCCGGCTCAAATCGCAGCACGCAGCTGCCGCAGGCAAACGGCTCTACGGTTCAAAACGATCTCTTTTTGCTGCCAGAGCAGTCTACCGCTGCGGCACCGCCGGCTGAGAGCGTGCTCTCTCAGGCCATTAGCCGCCGCGCAGCGGCAACGGCAGCTGATGATGAAGCCCCCGCCGCTGCAGAAAACCCTACCCTGCCATCAGCCGCGAGCGATATCGAGACAAATGCTAGCGAGACCGCTGCTCCGGCCCCGATCAGCCAGCAGGGCGTCGTACCTGGCAGCCTACCTGGAAACGGCAACATCAGCTTTATTCGCACCACGCCAGAGATGTCGCCCCCACCGGGCACGACCGGCTATCAGCCGCCGGCCTCGATCAATTTTTCGATCTACGATCGCACGCTTAATCGCACCGGACAGTTTACGCCCGGACAGCCTTCAACCTCAGCGGCTCCACCCAGCTTTGAGACGCGCCAACCGCAGCGCTCATCAGGCATTCTACCCACCGGCGGGACAGCCGGCATCCGGCAGCCGCAGCCAGTACGACCGCCGGCAGCCGGTGGCAGCGTTGAGCAAGATACAAGACCAGACAATGCGTTCGATGCCTTCTTTGAGGGCTTCTAGGCTCGCTGTCTAGCCGCATAGCCGCTATCTAATAGCAGCCATCTAACGGGATGGGAGGCGCACTGTCTCCCATCCGGTTTTTTGGTCTCACTTTTACGTCTTACGCCTGATTATTGAAAGTGGGCGATAATCGCGTCAGCGAACTCAGAGCACTTTAGGGGCTCGACCGGTGGCTCCATCATCCGCGCCAGGTCGTAGGTGACCTGCTGCTTGGCGATTGCAGCGCCAATTCCCTGCTTGATCAAATCGGCTGCTTCCTGCCAGCCCAGATATTCCAACATCATCACGCCCGATAAAATGACTGAGCCAGGGTTAATCCGATCGAGGCCGGCGTGCTTGGGCGCAGTGCCGTGGGTGGCTTCAAAAACGGCGCAGCGATCGCCTATATTGGCCCCAGGCCCCATGCCCAGGCCGCCAACGATGGCTGCTGCCGCGTCTGAAAGATAGTCGCCATTTAGGTTCATCGTTGCCAGAATTGAATACTCATCCGGCCGGGTTTGAATCTGCTGAAAGATGCTGTCAGCGATGCGGTCATTGACCATGATCTTGTCGCGCCACTGGCCGCTGCCGTGCGTCTCCCAAATGCTAGACAAGATCTCCTCCACCTCGCCACGAATGGCCGCCTGCTTTTCGGGCGTCAGCGCATCGTAGCCTGGCTCAATTTTGCGCGCATTGTCTTCTGCGCTTAGATCGGGCGTTTGCTCCTTATTGCTCAGCACCCAGGACTCGCGCTCGGTGACGCACTGCTGACGGAACTCGGTGATCGCTAGCTCGTAGCCCCAGTCGCGAAAGGCACCCTCGGTATACTTCATGATGTTGCCCTTGTGCACCAGCGTCACCTGCTGCTTGGCTTTGGGCAACCGCAGCGCGTGCTTGATGGCGCGCCGCACTAACCGCTGCGATCCGGTCTTGCTGATGGGCTTAATGCCAATCCCTGAATCTAGCCGGATTTGCTTACCTTTGTGCTCTGGCGTCGCTGGAATGAGCTCTTGATTTAAAAGCTGGATTAGCTGCTCGCCGGTCTTATTGCCCTGCTTCCACTCAATACCCAGATAGATGTCTTCAGTATTCTCTCGATAGACAATGACGTCTAGCTTTTCTGGGCTCTTGTGGGGGGAAGGCGTGCCTGGATAGTAGCGGCAGGGCCGCACGCAGGCATAGAGATCGTTAATCTGCCGCAGCGCCACGTTAAGCGAGCGAATGCCACCTCCCACTGGCGTCGTCAGCGGCCCCTTGATCGCTACCCCAAACTCCTTGATTGCCTGCAGCGTATCTTCGGGCAAATATTGATAGGTGCCATAGCGATCGCAGGCCTCGTCGCCAGCGTAGATTTTAAACCAGACAATTTCTCGCTGCCCGCCGTAGGCCTTAGCCACAGCTGCATCAAACACTTTTTGAGCCGCCGGCCAAATATCCACGCCCGTCCCATCGCCGCGAATAAACGGAATAATGGGATTATCAGGCACAATCGGCTCTCCAGCGTCAAAGGTAACGCGCTGGCCGCGATTGGGCGGAGAAATTTTCTGATACATAAGGGTGAGCTATCTTAATATGGGGTGGATGTGCGCCAAAGCCGCTTTGATTAACTATCGCAGGAGTTGGCCAGCAATTTCAATGACGCTAGCTATGAACGGCAGCTATAAACTGTAGCCACGAACTGTACAGTAGCGGCTCTCAGGTTCAGCTATTGTGCCGAAATTAGCGGTAAAACCGTAGCACAATCTGCTGAATCGGGAATACTGAGGCTGTGCCATAGCGGCTGCCGGTCAAGCCTCAGATTCAATCAGTTTTTTGGATGACAGTAGGCAGGATGAAAAAAATCCTTATTGTTGATGATGACAATACGCTCCGAGCAGCGCTCACCCGCTATTTAGAAGAGCGGGGGTTTCTAGTCCGCAATGCCGCAACGGGGGTGGAAGCACTGACGCTTTTTCAGCAAGATCCCCCTGACCTCGTTGTCTCAGACGTGATGATGCCTGAGATGGACGGCTTTCAGTTTTGTGCGGAGCTCCGCGCTAGCCGCTCTGGACAGCTGGTTCCTTTCATTTTCTTATCTGGTCGCAGCGAGCTAGACGATCGCATTCAAGGACACAGCAGCGGCGCCGACGACTACCTGGTCAAACCTTTCCACCCCAAAGAACTCATTGCCAAAATCGAGGCGCAGCTAGAGCGATCGCGGCGTATGCATGCCGAGATGATTCGCATGGTGCAGCAGGTCGAGACCACCCTGCCCACGGCGCCGACTGAGCCTTTACCGCTGACGCCAGCCGAAGAAAAGGTCTTTTGGGAAGTAATTCAGGGGTATACTAACAAACAAATTGGCGATCGCTTATTTATCAGCCCGCGCACGGTGCAGACCCATCTCAGCAACATTTTGAGCAAGCTTTCACTGGAAAACCGCTCTCAGCTGATTCGCTATGCCTTTGAGCATGGCTATCATCCGCCCGCTGGCGATCGCAGCTAGCCGTATTTTTTGGTCTGCTGCTAGATTAGGGTGGTTGTTGAACGGTACCCTAGTGCTTTAGGATGACAGGCTGTGAGGATTTATCTCGGTTAGTATGAGCAACTTTTCGGCCGATTCTGCGAGAACAGCGTCTCAGGCAGGCAGCTCGCTAGAGTCTACGATTCAGCAGCTGAGTTCGGAGTCGCTCAAGCTGCGACTGGCAGCAGTCAAGGCGCTGGCTGAGGCGGGCGAGGCCGGCGAACTGAGCCTAATTGACTTTTTGCGATCTCGCCCCCAGCCTGAGCCGGCGTTGGGAAAGGCCCATCAGCTGCTATCCTGCAGCCATTCTCCACTGGTACAGAGCTTTTTAGAAAATGAGCTAGCCGAGGGCATTGTGCCGCTGATTTCGGCTCGCAGCATTGACTATTCAGAGCTGCAGCACCTGCTAGTGCGCCAGGCTTACGAAGCGGCCGATCGGCTGACGCTGCAGAAGCTCTGTGAGCTGGCCGGGGCCGATGCTATTAAGCGCAAGTGGGTTTACTTCACCGAAGTAGACAGCTTTCCTATCGAAGACCTGCGCACCATTGATCAGCTCTGGCGAATTTACTCGGAAGATCGCTTTGGCTTTTCGCAGCAGCGTGAGATTTGGCTCAGCACCGGCCGCAGCTGGGATCAGCTCTGGAACCGGCTTGCTTGGCGATCTGGCAGTGCCTGGACTCGCTACCCTGGCGAGTTTGTTTGGGATCTGTCTGCCCCGGTCGGACATCTGCCGCTGACCAATCAGCTGCGCGGCGTGCGGATGATGGAGTCGCTGCTGTCGCACCCTGCCTGGCAGCGGTCGGACTAGCTGCAGGCATGGTTACTGACGCAGCACAGAGTCAAAATAGGCTCGATAGAGCTGGCAGTGGACCTGCGTCTTCTGATTTTGGCAGGTCGCTAGGCCCAGGCGCACGAGCTGTAGCGACTGCAGCGGCGGCAGCAAGATAGGCTGATTTGACTGAATCAGCTGACGCATGCTGCTCAACAGCTCTGAGTACCGCTCTAGCAGCTTGAAACACTGCAAAAGATGATCGGCAAAGACACTCTCAGGAGAAACGGCCGTCTGCATTAGCTCCTCAATGCTCAGATTTTTCTGACTGAGCGCATGCAGCGTCAGCTGAACTAGGTTGGGTCGGCCGCCTAAAAAATGCGCCAGCTTCGGCGCAAGTATATCCGCCCTGCCAATGCCGTAGCGCTCAATTAAGTCACTGATTTGAATTTGCGTAAAGTTTGGTAAATCTAAGGTAACCCCAAAGTTAAGCGGCACGTGGACATCGTCGAATGAGTAAATTTGATGAGAATGCACCAGAATCAGCCGCAGCATTTTCCAAAGGTTGCCGCTTTCGTTCCCGTATTTGGCAATCTCATGCCAAACTCGCAGCATGCTAAAAAAATCAACCGCAATATCGGGTGCCTCAAATAGGCTATCCACATCGTCAAGCACCAGAATTAGCGGCTCGTCTAGCTCAGCTAGCAGGTACTGCTCAAAGTAGGCCGTACAGTTAAAGCTGTTACCCAAAAACGGATCCCAAAGCTCTGAAAGCTGGTTTTTTAGCCCTAAGTTGCGCGTCACCACCGCACAGAACCAGCGCAGAAAATTTTCTAGGCTATCGGTCACGGCGCTATCGGCTAGCCGCATGCTCACAATCAGCGTCGTCAGCCCATTTTCACGCGCCTGCAGCAGCGTTCTGGTGACCAGTGAAGTTTTACCAGTTTGCTGCGGCGCTCGTACGTGCAGCAGCGCACCGGGCTGCTGCATCGTCTCATAGCAGAGCGACTCCAGCGGCGGTCGACTGATATAAAACGGAGAATTGAGCGGTACCTGACCTCGAATAGCTTCAGCCGTTGCGGGTGGTGAAGTTGTTGACTCTAGCGTTTGGTAGTCTTCAGCAGTTAGGGCCAGATCAAAGGCATTGAAATAGATCTCTAGCGTTTGCCGATCGACTGCTGCCTGCTGCCGCCTAACTTTCGTAATCGTATTGGGGCTCAGCCCAGTTTTGGCACTCAGGGTCTCCAGCGTGCTAGGGACGCCCTGGTTTTCTTGAACTTCAAACTTATGCTCAGCTGCCTGGAGTCGCTGCCAGCCTGTGTGGCTTAAAAAGACGCCTCGCCTGCGTCGCTGCTTAGACTGCCGTTTCAACATTCAAACTAGGCTAAAGACTTTTCTATCAGTATCTGCGGGAATTTACTGAAATTTTGGCAGATTTCAGGCCTAATAAATTTGAAAAAACTAAGTTACCTATTTAACTTGCGATCTTGCATGACTTTGGCCTAGCTCATCCAAGGTTAAGCAATCTCTGTTTTTCTCTCGAACTCTCTATTTGATAAGATTCACTCTTACTAACAAAAAAAATTGAATTGACGGCTTCAGCCATCTATTTTTTTGCCTTGGGAGATAAGCGGCTTCAAATAAAGTTTATGCAAACTATTTCTTCCTTTTGAGCGAAACCGGCTTTAGAACAGCCAGCTTTTTGGCTTGGCTCAGCTTAAGGACTTGCCTAAGTTGATATACCGCAGCCGCTGCTCTGTTAGGACACCCAATCCTGGCCAGGGGGATTTTCTACGCTACATCTAGCGTAATATTGGCTGCCTGCTGCGTCAGGTCAGCGCGGCTAGCTACTGCCAGCGCCCGGAGCGTAAAATGCTAACAATCAGCCAGATACCCAGCAGTGAAGCCGCTGCAAACAGACTATTGCTGAGCCACTGCAGCTGCATATTGGCCTGGTTAGTAGAAATGATGGCGGCACCCACAATCAGTGCCGCCACGACTGTACTAAACGCGCGGCGGTTTTCGGCCTGCTCAAAGCTGCGCTGCAGCCGATCTAGTTCCTGAATTTGAATCTTCCAAGTGAGCGTTTCGTCACTGAGGCGATCGAGTAGAAAGCCAAACTGACGCGGTGCCGAAAGCGATAAGTTACGAAACTCTAGGCCCGTGCGCAGCAGCGCCTGCAGAGGATCGTCACCAATTAGCTGCTGGCGAAACAGATCGGTCATCAGCGGCCGGATCTCTTCAATCAGGTTAACTTCCGGGTTAAACTGCAGGGCAGCACCCTCTAAGTTGGCCAGCGATTTGGTAAATAGGCCAATGTTAGCCGGCCAACGCAGGTGATTACGAGTGCCGGCTTCTAAGATTTCGCTGAAAGCCTGTGCGGTGTTGAAGCTAGACAGGCTGAGGTTGTAATAGCGCCCCAGCAGCCGAGTATAGTCACTTTCTAACTGCACGAGGTCTACTGGCTTTAGCGGCTCGGTCAGCTGCAGCGTCAGCTGCGCACAGCGCTGGGCGTCAGAGCTGACAATTGCTAGCACCATTTCTGTCAGCGTCGCCCGCATTTGGGGATTTAATCGACCCATCATGCCGCAGTCGAGAATGGCAATTCGACCGTTTGTTAAGTAGAACAGGTTGCCAGGATGGGGATCGGCGTGAAAAAAACCGTCGACAAAATATTGCTGAAAAAAGGCGCGAAATAGGAGCGTGGTGACTGCCTGGCGATTGACGGGATCGCCTAGCTCACTCGGGACCGCAGCCTTTAGCAGAGGGCGACCCTCTAGCCATTCCATCACCAGCAGCTTAGCGTTAGTCAGCGGCCAAACAATCTTGGGTACCACCAGCTGATCAGACTCAAACCAGCGGCTCTGGGACAAGTTACGCCGCAGCTGATCGGTATAGCTGGCCTCTGTCGTGAAATCTAGCTCAGCAAACAGAGCTCTGCGAAATTCTTCAGCTAGCTCAACGATGTTATAGCGCTGCCCAAACTGGGTGGTCGACACTAGGCGAGCAATGTCTTTGATCAGCGCCATATCGCGCTCTACCAGCAGGTCAATGCCTGGGCGCTGAACTTTGATCGCGACGGATTCACCCGTTTGCAAAATAGCCTTGTGGGTTTGACCAATAGAGCCAGCCGCGATCGCAACATAGTCAATTTCAGCAAACAGCTCTTCGGGCGGCTTGGGCAGGTGCTGATGAATAAACTCGCGCATCTCGGCTGCCGGTACGGGCGGCACGGTCGACTGCAGGCTGCTGAGCGCTTCAATGTAGGCCGGTGAGAGCAGGTCGGGGCGGGTGCTCAAAAGCTGACCCAGCTTGATATAGACTGGCCCTAAATCGGTCAAAATATTGCGCAGCACGGCCGGCGGCGGCAGCTTAGGCTCCTCGGAAGACTTACCTGACACCAGCCGGCGCATGTAGTCCCAGCCGTGGCGTAAAAAAACTTCGATAATTTCGCCTTGGCGAGAAATTAGGTTGGGGGTCAACATGCGGTGGCTCAGGTAGAATCTGGCTTGATGCTAGCAAGTTTGGGCGATTGCCGGGTTAACCCTTTGGCAGGGTTATGGTTTGCACGCTGAGCGCTGCGGTCGAGCAGCCATCCCGGCTAGTAGCTGTTCTGAACAGTGATGCTTGTCATGTCATCCCTTGAAGACCGCGCGAGCGATCAACTTTTGCAGTGACTGCACGCGTTGTCAGGGTGCCACACTAAAATTGAAGCTGTAGTGATTTCACTTTAGATTTATGAGCACACAGCCCGATCGAGTCTTGATTTTTGATACGACCTTGCGCGATGGCGAGCAGTCGCCGGGCGCAACCATGAACGTAGAAGAAAAGCTGGCCGTGGCGCGGCAGCTGGCTCGACTGGGCGTTGATATCATCGAAGCCGGTTTTCCGTTTGCCAGCCCCGGCGACTTTGAAGCGGTGCAGCGAATTGCCCGGGAAGTGGGCAGCGCCGATGGCCCGACAATTTGCGGCCTAGCGCGCGCCACCCGCTCAGATATTGAAGCCGCCGCCCGCGCGATTGAGCCAGCGGCAAAGGGTCGCATTCATACCTTCATCGCCACCTCCGACATTCACATGCAGTACAAGCTGAAGAAGTCGCGCGAGGAGGTGCTGGCGATTACCGATGAGATGGTCACCTTTGCCAAAGGCTTTACCGACGATATCGAGTTTTCGCCCGAGGATGCCGGCCGCTCTGAGCCCGCCTTTCTCTATCAGGTGCTAGAGCGGGCGATCGCAGCCGGGGCCACCACGGTCAACATTCCCGATACGGTGGGCTACCTCACCCCGAGCGAGTTCGGCAACCTGATTCGCGGCATCAAAGAAAACGTGCCGAATATTGAGCAGGCCGTGATCTCGGTGCACGGGCATAACGACCTGGGGCTGGCAGTCGCCAATTTTCTAGAAGCGGTGAAGAACGGCGCGCGCCAGCTAGAGTGCACGATTAACGGCATCGGTGAGCGGGCTGGCAACGCCGCCCTAGAAGAGCTGGTGATGGCAATGCACGTGCGGCGGCAGTATTTCAATCCGTTCTTTGGTCGCGCGCCAGAGTCAGAAGCGCCGCTGACCCACATCAATACGCAGGAAATTTACAAAACCTCGCGACTGATCTCCAACGTCACCGGCATGCTGGTGCAGCCTAACAAGGCCATCGTCGGGGCCAACGCCTTTGCCCATGAGTCCGGCATTCACCAGGACGGCGTGCTCAAGAACAAGCTGACCTATGAAATCATGGACGCGCAGCTGATTGGGCTCAACGACAATCAGATTGTGCTGGGCAAGCACTCAGGCCGCAACGCCTTTCGCACCCGCCTACAGGAGCTGGGCTACGAGCTCACCGACCAGGAGCTCAATAAAGCCTTTCTGCGGTTTAAGGAGCTAGCTGACAAGAAAAAAGAAATTAGCGATCGCGACATTGAAGCCATTGTCAACGACGAAACCCAGCAGGTGGTTGAGCACTTTAAGCTAGAGCTGGTGCAGGTCTCCTGCGGCAGCAATGCTCGCCCAACGGCCACCGTAAGCGTGCGTACGCCCGACGGCGAAGAGCTGATGGATGCCGCCATTGGCACAGGCCCTGTCGATGCGGTTTACAAGGCGATCAACCGCGTGGTGAATATCCCCAACGACCTGATCGAATTTTCGGTCCAGTCCGTCACGGCCGGCATTGACGCCATGGGCGAAGTCACCATTCGCCTGCGCCACGGCGATCGCATCTACTCAGGCCACGCGGCTAACACTGACATTGTTGTGGCCTCTTCCAACGCCTACATGCTGGCGCTCAATCGTCTCTATACGGCAATTCAAGCGGGCGACACCCTCCATCCGCAGCGGGATGACAGCCGTGTACCAGCCGGAACCGGCGTCTAACGACTGATTGGTTTCTGTAATCGATCAATATTGTCTGCAAAGGGCAAGGAGAGCTGACTCTTCGCCCTTTGACCTATCTGGGCGCGCTGCAGCTTGCAAAAGAGATTCTCATCAATGCTCTGTTATCGAGACTACCATTTAGCTCGAATCTGAGAAAATGGCTCATTCTCTCATAAAGCACAGAAATTTTACCGGCGGCTGATCCCCTGGTGTGAAGCGACAAATAACACATTAGAATATCAGCCTTTTATGAGAAAAAGCCAAGCGTCATAATCATTTCAGGTTTGTGTAAACAAACATTGCAGCTTTCTAAAAGCGGTGCTAACGTCGGAACAGATTGCGCTGATAGCTTTGGTCACTGGGCTGACGGTCTAGACATCATTGGAGCTACCCCGTCACAGGCTAGCGTGACGCATCCGCCAGCTACTTCGCAGTCTTCATCACTTCTTTTTTTCCCAGGAAAGTTTTCTCAAAACTACGCGAGATCCGACTCGGCTAGGGTTCGCTACGGCGAAAATTTTGAAATTTAGAGACTCGCAAGACTTCGAAAGTCGCTATGACGTTCGACCGGAGGTTTTCTACCATGATTCGAGGAAAGACAGCGCTGATTACTGGCGCATCCCGAGGCATTGGCCGCGCGATCGCGTTAGAGCTAGCCCGGCAGGGCGCTCAACGCCTGCTGCTGATTGCCCGCAGCGCCGACGCCCTCAGTGCGGTCGCTCAAGAGGTGTGCCAGCTCGGGGCAGAAGCCGTTGCCCTGCCGCTCGACCTAACCGATACGGTAGCGGTCAATGTCGCGGTCGCCAACGCCTGGAAATATCACGGTCCGATTCACCTGCTGGTGAACTGCGCTGGCGTTGCCCATCAGGCCCCATTTTTGCGATCGCAGCTGCCCCACGTTCAGTCTGAGCTAGAAACTAACCTCGTGGGGCTCTATACCATCACCCGGCAGATCGCGCGGCGGATGGCCGCCAACCGACAGGGTCACATCGTCAATGTCTCTAGCCTGATGGGTAAAGTCGCTGCGCCCACTATGTCTACCTACTCCGCCACCAAATTTGCCATTGTCGGCTTTACTCAGGCCCTGCGTAGCGAGCTAGCTGACTACAACGTGCAGGTCAGTGCGCTGCTGCCCTCGCTCACCGAGACCGACATGGTGCGTCACTTCCAGCGATTTCGCTGGGTGCAGCCCGCCACGCCAGAGCAGGTCGCCCAGGCGCTCATGCGCGGCCTCAGTCGCGGCCAGCGTGAGATTCTTGTCGGCTGGCAGAGCCATCTTGCCATCTGGGGCATGCGACTGGCCCCCAGCTGGGTAGAGAGGCTGGTGAAGCTAGCCGCGCCCAAGTCGCGTCCACTGCCGGTTTCGCGCTATCGAGTGCAGACGATTTATCGGTAGAGGGTTGGATGGGTACGTTTTCTTCCCCATCTCCCCCTACCCACCTGGTCGCTGATGCTTCGGCTTCCAGTTAGCAATCACTCGCCGCTCGCCGCGCGTGACGATTAGGCTGTCGTCTGCTACGTCACGAGTTACCACAGCGCCAGCCCCGACAGTGACACCGGTGCCGAGCGTAACGGGGGCGACTAGCACACTGTTTGAGCCGGTCTTGGTGCGATCGCCAATCACGGTGGGGTGTTTTTTAAAGCCGTCGTAGTTAGCGGTGATAGTGCCAGCACCAATATTAACTTTCTCGCCCAGCGTCGCATCGCCCAGGTAGGAGAGATGAGCGGCGTTGGTTTGGCTGCCCAGCGTGGCGTTCTTCAGCTCAACAAAGTTGCCGATGCGGCAGCCTTCGCCGACGACCGCCTGACCGCGTAAGTGGGCATAGGGACCGATGCGGCAAGTGCCGTGCACCGTACTGTTGTTAACAACAGAAAAGGCTACCGTGCTGCCAGACTCGATTAGGCTGTCTTCAATCAGGCTGCCCGGGCCAATGCGACAGCCCGACTGAATCACCGTCTGGCCGCGCAGGTGCGTCTGCGGCTCGATCACCACGTCGGGCTCTACGGTCACGGTGGCATCGATGGTGATGCTGTCTGGATTGATCATTGTCACGCCGGAGAGCATCAGATCGTCTTTAAGGCGACGCTGCAGAATCATATCGGCCTCGGCCAGCTGCTTGCGGTTGTTAATGCCCAAAATCTCCTGCGGATCCACGTCCATTGCCATCACCTGCGAGAGATCTTTAATTACATCTGTGAGATAATATTCTTGCTGATCGTTGTCGGCTTTGAGGTATGGCAAGATTTCCATCAGTGCGGTCCAGCTAAAGCAGTAAATGCCGGCATTAATGCGCTGATTCTCTCGCTGTTTGGGCGTGCAGTCGCGATGTTCAATAATTTCAGTCACCAGACTGTTCTCGGTACAAAAAACGCGCCCGTAGCCCGTGGGGTCATCGAGCTGAGCTGTGAGAATGGTGGCCGCGTTTTGATGCTGCGTATGCAGCGCCAGCATTTGCTCAATCGTCTCAGGGCGAATCAGCGGCACGTCGCCGTTGAGCACCAGCAGATTGCCGGTGAAGTCAGACAGCGCCGGTATCACCTGCTGCACGGCGTGGCCAGTGCCGAGCTGTTCGGTCTGCTCAACAAACTCTAGGTTAGGAATAGCAGAAAGGGCTGAGCGTACTGACTCTGCCTGATAGCCCACAACCATCAGCTGACGGCTTGGCTGCACCTGAGACAGGCTGGCTAGCACATTCTCAACCAGGGTGCGACCGCTCAGGGTGTGCAGCACCTTCGGTAGCTGAGACTTCATGCGGGTGCCTTTGCCGGCGGCCAGGATTGCTACTGCCAGTGAATCGCTCATAGGTGTTTTACATTGCCGTTTGCTGGACTGGAGTATACCGCGCTGGGGCGGCCCAACCCAAGTGGTTTGGGATACGTAGCGCTACAGCCAGCGGCGACGCCACCGGCCAGTCGGTTCTAAAGCAGACTGCTGCTGCACCTGCTGTCGGGCGGCGACGATTTCAGCTGCTGGGGCGCTCAGCGTCGGGTCGCGATAGGGCACGGCGGCTCGGGTCTTTAAATGCTCCTGCTCTTGCTGTGACAGCGGCGGCAGCGGCTCAGCGGCATAGCTCGCGACCGTGCCGGGCCAGCGCCGACCAGCGGCTGGGGTCGAGCCGATACGTAACCCGGCCTGCAGCAGCGCCGTTCGTACCGCCGCCGCGCATGAATAAGTAGCTAGCCGTCCGGCTGGCTTAAGGCAGCGCGCCACCTGCTGAATAAATTCCACCGTCCAGAGCTGTGGGCAGCGCGGCGGCGAAAACGGATCGAGAAAAATAGCGTCAGCCTGATAGCTAGCCGCCAGCGGCTGAATCGTTTGGCGGGCGTCGCCAATGATTAGCTGAGCCTCTAGCAGCGGCGTGTTGCAGCGGTGCTCGGTGGCAAGAGCGGCCAGCACGGTTTGAACAGGCGGGGGCCAATGAATGATGAGGCTGGCTGCGATCGCATCCCTTGGCACCTGCGCGTCGATTTCAAGCGCCCGCAAAACCACTCGACAGTCGGGATTGGCCTGCCAAATTGCCGTCAGCGCCGCTGCCGTATTGAACCCGAGCCCGTAGCAGACATCGAGCAGTACCAGTTCACTTGCAGTCTGCGATCGCTGCGCTAGCTGCGTTACGACAGCGTAGGTCTGCTGCGCCTCGGTGTAGGCCCCTTGGCGACTGTGGAACCATTCGCCGAATTCAGCGGAGAAGAAGGTGCTGGAGCCGTCGGCGGTGGGGAGGGGGGTGAGCAAGGGGAAGGTGGGGAGGGGCGTTTGCCTAAATTTATAATGGATTGGGTTAATTTGTGGGGGTGTGGGAATGTCTGAAACAGGCTACTTGATAGATGTAGGCTGGCTGGCTGAGCATTTGG
>JAAHIA010000460.1 GCA_010671975.1 Leptolyngbya sp. SIO4C1
TGTAAATGATTGGCAGAAGCTGCAAAGGACTGCTCAAGAGACTGGATGAGCGTATCTGCATTAGGTGGCTGCCAGGTATTGAGCAGATCGCGCTTGGACTGGGCCATGCTCAGTTGCAAACTTATTATAAAATTGGCCTGTGCTTCTGGACTACAGTCAGAGAAGCAGCTTGCTGAAAGACCACGACGGTATGCTGAATCGCCACGGTTGTACCAGGTAATCGCATCCTTTGGCTCAATAGCAAGGGCCTGGTCATAGTTGACAATCGCCTTCTCATGGCGGCCTAGCTTGGCGAGCGAAATGCCACGGTTGTTCCAGGCAATAGCATCCTTTGGCGCAATTGTCAGTGCCTGGTCATAGCTGGCAATCGCCTCCTCATGGCGGCCTAGCTTGGCGAGCGAAATGCCACGACCTACCCAGGCCATCGCTAACTTTAGCTCAATGGCGATGGCCTGGTCATGGCTGGCAATCGCCTCCTCATGGCGGCCTAGCTCAGCGAGCGAAATGCCACGGTTGTACCAGGTAAGCGCGTTCTTTGGCTCAATGGCGATGGCCTGGTCATGGCTGGCAATCGCCTCCTCATGGCGGCCTAGCTTGACGAGCGAATTGCCACGGTTGTACCAGGTAATCGCATCCTTTGGCGCAATTGTCAGTGCCTGGTCATAGCTGGCAATCGCCTCCTCATGGCGGCCTAGCTTGACGAGCGAAATGCCACGGTTGTACCAGGCAATTGTGTTCTTCGGCTCAATAGCAAGGGCCTGGTCATAGCTGGCAATCGCCTCCTCATGGCGGCCTAGCTCAGCGAGCGAAATGCCACGACCTACCCAGGCCATCGCTAACTTTAGCTCAATGGCGATGGCCTGGTCATGGCTGGCAATCGCCTCCTCATGGCGGCCTAGCTCAGCGAGCGAAATGCCACGGTTGTACCAGGTAAGCGCGTTCTTTGGCTCAATGGCGATGGCCTGGTCATAGCTGACAATCGCTGCCTCACAGCGGCCTAGCTCGGCGAGCAAAACACCACGAAAAAAGTGTGCAGAAAACTCGTCTGGATATCGCTCAATTCGCTGCTCAGACAGCGCTAATGCTTGATCAAAGTTGTTTGTGCTGAATGCAGCTTGGAGCTGCTCAATGAATGAGTCATCAACCGATTCTGCAGACTCAGCTACCTCACTCACTTCAGGCTGCTCTATCTGCAACTGCCGGCCAATCTCTAACGCCACAGGTCCCAGTGGGGCAGCCACTAGCTGTCCTAAATGCTGCAGCTGTCTGGATAAGACTTGATGCTCCTCAGGCTGTGACAGCCACCGCTCACTAAACGGCTTCAGCCAAGCCGATAGCTTTGCTGCACTGATACGTCTATGAATCAAAACCGCCTGCAGACCGCCCCAGCCTGCTCCCTGCTCTGCTTCTGCTAGCAGAGCAAACAAACAGCTCTCATAGTCTAAGTCGCTTGGCTCAGGCGCTGATGGTTCACTCACCGGCTCAGCAGCAGATGAGCGACCCGAGAAACGGTGCTTCAGCCAAGACCACAGGCGGCACAGGAATCCAAACATAGGTAGAGGCAGACAGGCGCACCATCTGCTTCAGTATCGCGAAGGACAACTCCGGATGAAAATAATCTTGTCAATTTCTTTACGAAGCAAGAAAATTTGACGGTAAAGCTATGACCAAGTTTGTCAGTGCCCATTACTAAAAGCACTCTTGCGATCGCACCCCTCAATTGCGATCGCACCGCTGCTGCCAGCATAGAGACTGACTGATCAATGCTGACGCGGCTGATGCGATCGCAGTCTCTTGAAATGTGTCTAATCATCTGGCTATGGTACAACTGATCTGCTATTGTGCCTCAAGGCTACCAAGACGGCCTAGAGTCCAAGCCCATCAGCTATGTTCGATATCGTTTGCAAATTTCTCGTCGAAACCTTCTCAACTGACTTCGCCACCTGGCTGCTGGGTGAGTCCGTCACGCTTTCTGAAATCAGCCCTTCAGAGCTATCGCTCGAACCGATTCGTGCCGATGCTTTGATGCTGCTGCAATCAGAGCAAATGGTCTTGCATCTCGAGTTTCAAACTCAGCCTGGCCCCGCGATTCCTTTCAGGCTGCTCGACTACCGCGTTCGAGGCTATCGCCGCTTTCCGGGTAAACCGATGCGGCAGATCGTCATCTACTTGCAGCAAAGTCGCTCAGCCCTGGTGCGACAGACGACTTTTGAGCTAGAAAACACTCGTCATCAATTTGAGGTGATGCGGCTATGGGAACAGCCGACTGAGTCATTGATGGCAGCGCCTGGCCTACTGCCGTTTGCTGTTCTGAGCCAAACCGACGACCGCGCGGCGACGCTACAGCAGGTGGCTGAGCAGATTGAGCAGATCTCAGCATCGCGGGTTCAGAGCAATGTGGCGGCAGCGACGGCGATTTTATCCGGGCTAGTATTGGAGAAGGGGCTGATTCAGAGCATCCTGAGGAGGGAACTTATGCAGGAGTCGGTGATTTATCAAGAGATAAAAGCTGAAGGCATCCAAGAAGGTATTCAGCAAGGCATCCAGGAAGGCATTCAGCAGGGTATTCAGCAGGGTATCCAGGAAAGAACTCGTGAAGAACGACAGCTGGCGTTGCGGTTGCTGACTCGTAAAGTGGGTGAGATTCCTGATGATTATTGCGATCGCATTGAGCAGCTGAACCTCTCCCAAGTGGAAGCGTTGATAGAGGCGTTACTCGATTTTGAACGGCTCGATGATTTAGCGAACTGGCTGGCAGCGCAAAATCAGCAGAGCGAGGAGCTTTAAGCAGGAATTGAGACAGCGCGATCGCATCGCCTCAATCGCGATCGCACTGCCGCTGCCAGTGCAGACATTGTCTGATTAGAGTTGGCGCGATCGCATCCCTGAATTCTGCGATCGCATATCTTTGCTGATACCGATGTGAAAATTGCCAATTTGTCAGACGATCAGATTCGAAGGAATAAGTCAGTGATAGTGCAATCGCAACTATGTTCTTGATAGCCTGAAAGGCTTGTATAGCAAAGTATACAACTATTCAAAGTCAATTGAAGATCCTATACTTTTAGCCTGAAACTCCTGATTTATAAGAATTTCAGGTTCTCATTTTGTAAAATAGATTGAAGCTCTGAATTGAAATATGATTTGAAGCTCTTTTCAGACCTGGCTGGCTATTATTGGACACAAGTATTCGGGTCTGAAAATCCTCGTGTCGGCGGTTCAAGTCCGCCTCCTGGCATTGGCGTCTTAGAAAAGTCAAGATGACCAGCGTCCAGCCTGAAAATTTAGGAAACCGGATGGATCGGTTAGAAGCTACCCTTAGAAGCGCCGGAGATCTGCTGTTGCAAGCTTCAGCTTTGGCCCAGCGTAATACAGAAAACATTCAGCGCAACGCAGAAAGCATTCAAGCACTCACTCAGCGAATCGATGGATTGGCCGCTGCCAGTCAATCTTTGGCTGAGCGACTTAATAGTCTCACCGCAGCGAGCGAGCGCCACGATCGCATTCTCGATTACTTGCTCAGAAAAGAAACCGAGAACCCCGATGAAAGCTGAAAATCCTCGTATCGGCGGTTCAAGCCCGCCTCCTGACATTTCTTATGTAGTAAGGATTTCAACCTTTTCAGGAAATCTAGCACGAAATCATTGGGGAAGACAGCTGGAAATCTTCTTGTTGGCGGTTTAAGTCTGCTTCCTAACATTTTTCCATAATGAAGACTTCATCA
>JAAHIA010000461.1 GCA_010671975.1 Leptolyngbya sp. SIO4C1
TCTCGCTAATGAGCCTGACGACGGTCTCAAACCGGTTCTTCAACTAGCAATTTCCCAGCTAGAAAAGCGCTCTGCGGCAGCAGACGACTGGGAGTAGAGATATAGAACGGAGAGGGAGGGATTCGAACCCTCGATGAACCGAAGCCCATAACAGATTTCGAGTCTGCCGCATTCAACCACTCTGCCACCTCTCCAGCAGCTTGTCTATTCTACACTGAAGCCAATTCTACACCGAAGCCGATTCTACACTGAAGCGGATTTTTGGCGATAGGCCAGCCCCAAACTGACGGCTGCGTACACAGCGTAGCTCAAGATCACCTGCCAAGCGCTAACGTTGCCTACCTGCAGCTGATTACCCGGCAGCTGATTAAAAAACTCGACTAGCCAGATCAAAAGCTGAATGGGAAGGGTCATCAGCCAGGCGATCGCGCTGCCTAATAGCGGCCACACTAGCGCGCAAAAGGCGCTGAGAAAGCCGCCGATGCTAATGATTGTCACCAGCTGCGTAGCCAGCACATTTAGAAGGATGCTGTAGGACGGTACCACGCCGAAGTGATAAAGCTGTAGCGGAATGGTCCAGACATAGGCGGCTAGCGGCGCAGCAACCATCGTTGCGATCGCGGCCGGCATCCAGTCCAGCCGCCTAACCAGCGGTGAAACGCTGACGATGAGTCCTAGCGTCGCGAAGGCGCTCAGCTGAAATCCAGCATCCCAAATCCACTGCGGACTGTAGAGCAGTAATAGGTTGATCGCAAAGAACAGGCAGCCGAGAGGCTTCACCTGACGCTGCAAAATTAGGCCAATCAGCGCGCCAAATCCCATCAGTCCGGCGCGCATGACGCTGGGCTGTAGTCCGGTGAGTGCGATGTAGCCCAAAAGTGCAACCGTGCCGCCTGTAAACTGCAGCGATGGTCGCCGCGATCGCAGCGCTGCCAAAACCAGCCCTAGCACCAGCGATACATGAAAGCCAGATGCCGCAAGCGTATGCGCGAGCCCTGCTTCGACAAAGCTATCGCGAATCTCATAGGGTAGATCAACGGCTCTGCGGCCTAGCGTCATCGCGCTCAGCAAACTGCCTTTGGGCGCTTTTAGCCAGCGTCCCTGCGTGGCGGCAATGCGCTGTCGCAGCTGCCAAAGTCCCGGCTGCGATCGATGCTCAGTCGTAATTTCGTCGATATAAGCAGCCCTGAGTTTTGCAAAGCTTCCTTGTTTTGCTAAGTAGCGCTTCAAGTCAAACGAGCCCGGTGTTTGTGCTCCCTCGGGCTCGCGCAAAATCTGGCCCAGCTTAATAGTCATGTCTGGGTGCAGCTTTTGAACCCTATCCGAGGGGGCCGTCACATACAGCCTGCCGCTAGCGGGTTGTCTAGAAACATATTGCGCATCGTCTGATTTATCCCGCACTGATTCAACTGCTAGGAAAAAACGTTTGTCGCCATTACGGGCTGGCTGCAATACGGTGCGTATTTCGCCAACGATCTCATAGGGACCAGATGAAGCTTGGCCATTTAGAAAACGGCTAACGTCATTTGTGGCGGGCTGCGGGATGCGCCAGACGCAGTAGGCAGCGCCTATCGTGCCAATCAGACCGGCGACAATCCACTGCTGTCGGGTTGGGCCGAGTCGCCAGTATTTGGGGATCACGATGCCGCTAGCGATCCCCAAGATTAAGAGGCCGCTGCCAATCGCTAAAATGGGCACAGACGATTCGCCTGCTGCTAGCCCGGTTGATAGCAGCCCTAATAGATAGCTGCTGCAAAACAGTAAAAGCGCCCAGGATGTCATGGTGGTTTTTGGTAACTACAGCCCACCGTTAGCTAGCCCAAAGCGCTCAAGCAAATTGAAAGAGTAAACAAAAAACGCAGCCTGGAACGAGGCTGCGCTGCTTGCTGTATTCAGCTAAATCTGCTTTGAGCAAATTTTCGCTAGATCTCATCTGAAATTAAATAGAAAGCCCAAGGTTCAGGCCCAAAAAAGCGTGCACAAACATCAGCGCGACTGCAGCCGTGCCAATGTAGGCATGAGCCGTTCGTAGGCTGTCTTTGCCACCACCAAACTTACTGAATGAGATGGCACCATTGAGCCCTAACATGCCGACGATGGCCGTACCAGTCCAAAAGTGAGGACTTTCTAGGATTGGCTCGCCCTGCATGACGAGCGATAGCAGCCCGCCCGTGTAGCCCAGTGCAATAAAGGTGGTCATCCACAGGGCAACTCGCTTATGCAGCTTGCGAGTTGGTGCAGTTTCCTCCGGCTGGTCCGCTGTCCGAATTTTCCAACCGGCATAGGCAGCCGTCGTTCCCATCGCAAAGATGACGATCCCCATCATCAGCGGATGGCCCCAGTGAATAATCGGCTCTGGCATCTCTAGCTGCGCAAACCAATCCGCAATTGGCTGCAGCACTGCTCTTAAACTTGAAGCCACATCAATAACCCCAAACGCAATCAACAGTAGTCTTTAACTTGTCAGTCTTTAATTTGTCTTAGCACGCCCACCGTGTACAGACAATCCTGTTCACCCTACGCAGCCTAGGCAGACAGTGCGGCTTCAGCCTTTACTGTGGAGGCCTGCAATAGCGGAAACCCTAGCGCTTCTCGCTGCTCTAGATAGAGCTGAGCTACGCGCCGAGCTAAGCCTCGCACCTGACGAATGTAGCGGGTACGCTCGGTGACCGAGATGACGCCGCGCGCATCTAGCAGATTGAAGGTGTGCGAGCATTTCAAAACATAGTCATAAGCCGGTAAAACTAAGTCCCGATCCATCAGCTGCTCTGCCTCTTGCTGATAGAGGTTAAACAGCGTAAACAGCAGCTCAGAATTCGAGGCTTCAAAGTTGTAGGTTGAACATTCAATTTCCCCCTGCATGTGAACGTCACCATAGGTGATGCGATCGTTCCACTGGATTTTTGCGATCGCATCTACCTCTTGCAGATACATCGTCAGCCGCTCTAGCCCGTAGGTAATCTCGATTGAGACTGGCCTGCAGTCAATCCCGCCGCACTGCTGAAAGTAGGTAAACTGCGTCACTTCCATGCCATCCAGCCAAACCTCCCAGCCAACGCCCCAGGCCCCCACTGCAGCATCTTCCCAGTTATCTTCAACAAAGCGAATATCGTGGTCTTCAGGCTTGATCCCCAGCGCACTCAGCGACTCTAGATATAAGTCTTGAATATTGCTAGGGGATGGCTTAATCAGTACCTGATACTGGTAATAGTGCTGGTAGCGATTCGGATTTTCTCCATAGCGCCCGTCTGCTGGACGGCGACAGGGCTCCACATAGGCAACCGACCAGGGCTCTGGCCCGATTGCTCTAAGAAACGTATGCGGACTTTTTGTCCCTGCGCCCTTTTCGGTGTCATAGGGTTGAACGATAAGGCAGCCCTGAGCTGCCCAAAACTCATGCAGCTTAGCAATGACGGACTGAAAATTCACGGACAGTTCCTTTCCTATCTAGAGAGTTTGCGCTTCTCAATACTAAGCCTCGCTATTGCCCTTGAAGGACTCACTTCAGCAAAAAGTCAGTGGGAAAAGTCAGCGGCGCCCTCAGATCCAAAAAAAGTTGCATAGACAGTAAAGCTCTGTAGCGATTGCTACAGAGCCGTTTCAGGCTTATTCCAGGCAAGAGCGGTCAGCAAAAAAATTCGCCTTTCCCAAGAAAACTTTGGCAAATTTAGCCTCAAAAAGCTCGAAACTCCTTCCCTGAGGGCCTTTCGCCCACTAAAAAAA
>JAAHIA010000462.1 GCA_010671975.1 Leptolyngbya sp. SIO4C1
TAGCAGACGAGCGAGAGCTGGATCTGGTGCTGCTCAGTGATAAGGCCGATCCGCCCGTCTGCCGCATCATGGATTACGGTAAGTACAAGTTTGAGCAAGAAAAGAAAGCGCGCGAGGCTCGCAAGCGTCAGCATAACGTTGAGGTTAAAGAGGTAAAGATGCGCTATAAGATTGACGACCATGACTATCATGTGCGGGTCAATCACGCAGAGCGCTTTCTCAAGTCGGGCGATAAGGTCAAAGCCACGGTAATGTTTCGCGGCCGCGAAATTCAGCACTCTGACCTGGCTGAAGAACTGCTGAAGCGGATGGCCCGAGACTTAGAAGCGGTAGCCGAGGTGCAGCAAGCGCCCAAGCGCGAGGGTCGCAACATGATGATGCTGCTATCGCCGAAAAAGTAGCGCGGCGATAGACGGTTGTGAGAAATCGGGCAGCCTCACTATTAGCGCTGTCAGGCGCGATCGCAGTCGAATTCCTTCAGCCTTTGCGGTAAACTTCGTTTGCCACAGGTAGGCTGTATAGCGCGGGCGGTACGGTGCAGTCTGTGGCGCAGTCTGTCTAGTAACAGCCTGTATAGTGCCGTCTGTTTAACTCAGCCTGTACGGTGCAGCCTGTGAGATCGCCGACTACTCCTAACTGATGACTCTAAACTTTCCTTCTATTGTGCCGTCTGTCTGGCTAAAGCCGGTGCGGACTGCGCTAAATTTGCGCCTAGGTGAGGAGCAGCGCACGCTGCTGATGTTCCTGTTCTACACCCTCATGTCGATTGGCATTTTATGGCTAGAGGTTAGCTCAGCGGCGCTCTTTTTAGAAACCTACGGGGCAGACAAGCTGCCGCTCATCTATATTTTTAGCGCAGCGGTTGGCTTTGGCCTGAGCGGGCTCTACTCTTGGCTGCAGCGACTGCTGCCGCTGCGGCAGGTGACGGTGCTAATTGCCGCTATCATTACGCTGCCGATATTGCTGTTTAGAGTGGGCCTGGGCGTTGCGGTTTGGGCACCCCTGACGGTCTTTGCCATGCGGCTGTGGATGGAAGCTATCACCAACCTGAACGAGCTCAATGTCGCGGTCGTTGCTAATCAGCTGTTCAATATTCGAGAAATCAAGCGCACGTTTCCGCTGGTGAGCAGCGGCAACCTGATTGCCGATGTGCTCAGCGGATTTACCATCTATTTTCTGCTGGGGCCGCTTGGGCTCAACAACATGCTCTACCTGACGTTTACCATCATGCTGATGGGAACGCTCATTCTGCTCTATACCAGTCAAACTTATCGCCACGCCTTTCCTGATTCACTGAGGCGACACAGCGAAGGGGCGGCGACCTCTTTTTCAGCTCGGCGACTACGAGGGTCAATCCAGCGCTATGTCCTCTTACTGTGCGGCTTTTTTATCCTTTCTCAGTCGCTGCTCTACCTGATTGAGTTTCAATATCTAGATCAAATTATTGCCCAGGGCTTTAGCGCCGACGCGATCGCCAGATTTTTGGGCCTGTTTACCGGCATTCTGGGCCTGGTAGAGCTCGTGACTCAGGTGTTTGCGGCTAGCCGCATTGTGGAACGGGCCGGGGTATTTGCGACCACGGCGATGCTGCCAACGGCGATTGTCTTGTTGAGCAGCTTCTGCTTCATCGTGGGCTTCTGGCCTCAGGGCAGTCTCAAGAGCCTGTTCTGGGGCGTCATTGTCCTCAAATTTTTCGATGAATGGCTGCGCTACACTGTCGCTGCCGGTACGCGCCCGGTCTTGTTTCAGCCGATTCCCGATCAGAAGCGATCGCGGGTGCAGTCGCGCATTGCCAGTGCCGAATCCTTGTCAATCGGTTTGACCGGCGCCGCGATTTTAGGGCTGCTCTATCTCTGTCAGCAGATTAGCTTCATCGGCGTGCGAGAGCAGTCTCAGATCTTTCTATTGATTACCGCTGGGCTAGCCGCCGTTTGGCTGGGCAGCATTTACTATTTGCGATCGCAGTACCTCAATTTGCTGGTGCTGAGTGCCGAGCGCGGGCTGCTAAGCTATGCCGACACAAACCTGCGCGTGCTCAAGCAGGCCATTATCGAAACCTTTGACAAAGACAGTTCGGAAGCCGACAAGCGCTCCTGCATTGAACTGCTCACCCACATTGACCCTGACGGCGTTAGCGAAGTACTTGCGCCTACGCTGAGCGAGCTTAGCCCTAGCCTTCAGCGGCAGGGGCTAGAAGCCATGCTAGAGCATCCTAACCCCATCTTTACAGGCTATGTCGAAGCCTTGATTCATCCCTCTCAGCAGCCCGACATTCTAGCGCTGGCGCTGCGCTACGTCTGCCTGACCCAGCCCGAAACCGACATTGCTCAGCTGAAGCCCTACCTGAGCCCGCAGACCGACCCGGTCGTGCGCGGAACGGCTGCCTCTATGCTGATGCGGCTAGGCGACCGGCAGCAGCGAGCTAAAGCCACCTACCTGCTGCAGCAGATGCTTACCCATGAGCAGGAACGAGAGCGGGTGATGGGCTGTCGAGCGCTGGGCGAAGCTGACTATATGCAGGGGCTGCGGCTGCACGTGCCCAATCTGCTGCAGGACGATTCGCTGCGGGTGCGGCGGGCGCTGCTCGGTGCGATCGCCGCCACTCGTTTAGAAGACTACTATCCATCGCTGCTGCAGGCACTGCGCTATAAATCGACCCAAGATGCGGCTGTTCAAGCGCTGGTCAAGCTCGGCAATGAAGCCCTACCGCTGCTAAAGGCGCTGGCTGACAACCCTTACAAACCCGATACGCTGCGCCATCGCGCCTGGCAGGTTATCGGTCTCATTGGCACCCTAGAAGCGCTAGAAATTCTAGTCGATAATCTAACAACGTCTTGGGGAACGACGCGCCGCTGGATCTTGCGCATTTTACTCAAGCTCGCTGATGAACAGAGCATTCGCCGCTCAGTCGATATCGATGCCGCCTTAGATCGGCTAGGGCGAACCCGAATTGAAGATTTGCTCAACCAGGAGCTAGGATTCATCGGACAAATCTACAGCAGCCTGATTGACCTCTCAGAAGAGAAAGTCGCTGGCGATATGTTTGACTGGCTGCGTCGCTCTTTGAGAGATGGACAAAAAGACGCCATCGAGCGGATGTTTTTACTGATGCGGTTTTTGTATCCTTCATCGATAGTACAGGCCGCTGAGCTCAGCTTGAACGGGACTGCCGCTAGCCGCGCCCGAGGGCTAGAGATTCTAGATAATCTATTGGATATTCCAGCCAAGCGCTCAATTCTGACTGTTCTTGATTTGCGCAGCGATGTTGAAAAGCTCAGTGCGCTGTCAGAGTTCGTCAGCTACCGGCCTATGAGCCCCGATCAGCGGCTGGTGCAGCTAGTTGATCTGCGGCATTTCCTCTCCGAATGGAGCCTGGCCTGCTGCTTTCACGTCGCCCGCACCGAGCAGTGGCAGCTCTCAGCCGAACAGGTCATGGCCTGCTTAGATCATTCAGTTGGCTTTGTTCGCGAAGCCGTTTTAAGCTATATCAAAGTGATTTCACCCCGAACATTACCTAAGCTGCTGCCGCGAATGGTCAACGACCCTAATCAGCTGGTTGCCGCTCAGGCCAGAGCTATGCTAGCAAACCTGTAGCTTCTTAGGTCACGCAGCTTAGCTGACGATGGCTCAGCTGCGCGGCTAACTCCCATTAATTTTTAAACCATGCTCACCAGCGTTGATAGACTTCTCTTTGTTCGCGGCGTT
>JAAHIA010000463.1 GCA_010671975.1 Leptolyngbya sp. SIO4C1
TCATAGCGCATGATCAAATGGCGGTGCAGCCTTGTCCTAACGGAACTGGCAGCTGCTGTAGTAGCCCACTGAAAAGGCTAGCTAAACCCACAGGTCAAGATTGAGATCGTAATAGCCTGCTTGCTCAGGCGGATAGTCTCCCGCTTCAATTCGGCGAATGATGTTGGGCAGCGCCTCAATAAATTTGGGACCGCGCGCAATCGGATGCACTGTCCAAGCGTCGGGATTGGCTAGCGTGGCTCGCCAGCCGTCAGTTTGCTCTAGCTGACGCGATATCATCACTTCCCAAGAGTCGAGACAGCCGCGCCCTGTCCAATGATTCAGCCAGGTTAGAAAACGTGGGGGCAGCTGCTTTAGCCAGTCGCGCTTATAGCCCATCCACAGCACCGGCAGCGGCAAAAAGGCATCAAAAGTGCGCTTGTTTAGCAGGTAAGCGCGGCTACCAAAAAACTTGAAGCGATAAAATCCGTCATCAGCTTCGTAATCAACCTTCTGATGCAGGTGCCCATCGGGGCGAGGCGGCCCAGCCAGTGGGCGAATAAACAGCAGCTCCGGACGCTGCTGCATCAGCTCGATGCCCTCACGTACCCAGCTGTGCGCCGCCTTCTGATAGAGCAGCATATCGCTGTCAAAATGGACGACGTAATCACCAACCGTCTCTTCAATCGAGAAGATGGTGCCTAAAATCGGGTAGCCCTTGTAGTTGTGCGTAGGCTGAGGGACTGCGCCAAAATGCTTGCGATAGACCGTTTGCCGGTAGGCCGCTGCATAGTCCATATCCACTAGCCGATCAACCCAGCCTTCGCGCTTGAGGCGATCGCAATAGTCGCGCAGCTGCGCCATCGTGCCGATGCCGGGCCGACCCACCTTATCGCCGGTCAGCGGTGCGGTATCAATAAACAAGACCCGCTCAACAAACGGAATATTGCTCATCCGCACCAGATGCGGAATGGTCTCTAGCATGAACGGAATATCCGTTCGGGCCACCATAATGGAAAGAGAGCAGCGAGGCGTCATCATACTTCTGGCTATAAAAATGGGCTATAAAATGGACTGTTTAATTTTTCTGAGCCGATCGGTCCAGCGCTGCCAGGGCGACGGCTGGGAGGGCGCTGGCAGCAGCGCAGCGGGGTCGTCTAGCGTACGATAGTATTCCCACAGGTGACGATAGGGGCCGCCGGAGCGCATGGGCGTGCCGGCCCAGTGTAGATAGCGCAGCCGCTGCTCACCGTCATAGAGCCGGTGGTCGCGCTCTTGAAAATGCGCCATTCCCCCCCAGCTGCCAGGCTCATCTGGATTGACCTGAGCAATGTTGAGCCGATTGGGAATGGTTTTGAGCACCACGTAGTTCATGATCGGCTGGTCAGTGGTGCCGCCGGTAAAATCAAAATACTCGTGATGCTGAGCGCAGTCGCGCAGTCGCTTAATCAGCTGCTCTAGCGTCAGCGCGCTGGTTTTGGAGCCCCACAGCCCGCTGTTAAAGACCTCATTCACCACGTCAGCTGAAAAAACGCCCTGCTCAATGGCGGCTGAGGCAAACACGTCGCGCAGCTTACGGCCCTTGAAGTGGTAGTCGCAGCAGATGAAGTCGGCCCGATCAAGATAGGCCAGCGTCTCTGAAACGGGTTCAAAAAAAAGAATATCCGTATCGATATAGAGAAATTCATCCAGCGGCCCGAACCAGGCGGCCAGCTTACGCATCTTATTGGGCAGCGCTAGAAAATCACGCGGAAAGATCTCGCCAATCTTGGCAGTCAGCGCTTCTAGAAAGGCAAGGTCAGGAAACAGCTGCACATCGTAGAGCGATCGCAGTTTCTCAAATACCTGCTGGTAGCGATTGTCAAACGGAATCAGATAGACTGGCACCTGCGGATCGTGCAGACGCAGGCTAGCCAGCAGCGCGATCGCATTGTCGGCAACTTTATCATTGGCCACAATATAGACGCCGCGAGTCATGGCTTAGCTCCCCGCCCGGGCTAGGCCCAGCTTGCGAAAGACGCGCTGTTTAAGCGTGGGACCCTGCTTATAGTAGTGAGGCTTGCCCCGCAGCTGTGGCCGCTGACCGGGCTGATGCAGATAGCGATAGTGCAAGAAAATATCGCGATAAGGAAAGTCGATATTTTCGCCCGCGCAGAGGCCGCGAAAGACTTTGGCCGAAACGCCGATGTAGTGCAGGTAGGTGAGCCGACTGCCCTTATCGTACAGAATGTGATCGCTAGCTTCAAAGTGAGGCGAGGTGACCGCGTTGCCGGTCGCTGTGCCGGACGGCAGCGCCAGCGCTAGATTGCAAACGTCAAGCCCTGTCTTCAGCACCATGTAGTTCAAAACTGACTGATTGGGCGCGCCCATGTAGAGGACAGCGGCATCGCCTGCGGCTAGCTGCTCGACCAAATAGCTGAGCTGAGCGGCTGGGAAAAAGCCTTTTTTCGAGGCATACATGCCAGCACAAAAAATCTGAGCTAGCTGCGCCTGGCCAAACACGTCGGTACCGCCCTGCGAATTCAGCGAAAAAATGTGGGTCGGGTCTTTAAACTGAAAGTCGTAGGTAACAAAGTCAGCGGTATCGAGCTGTTCAAACACAAAATCGAGCGGCTGAAAGACGACCGTATCGGCATCTAGATAGATAAAGCGATCAAACGGCGACCGCTCATCAAAAGCCGCATAGCGGCGGTTAGAGTGCAGCCGATATACCTGATTTGGAATCCCTTCGTCGCGCCAGGTTGCCAATGCGGTCGGATGCGTCTGCCAAACCTCAACTGAGAAGTCTTCCCACGTTTTAAAGATTGCCGGATCGTCTAGCAAAAAAACGCCATCGCGCCGCTCAACTTCAGCCTTGACGCGCTCAATGCGGCTGTCATAGGCAATGACGCACACCGGCAGATTGCCAGCGTTCTGCTCTAGGCTATTGAGTAAAGCTACCAGCTGATCGTAAACGGTGTCGTTGGCTAGCGTGTAGATTCCGTCGCTCATCTTAGTTCCCTTGCAAATTAGTTCCGGGCAGTTTGGTTGCGTGCAGACTTCATTGAACCGTTGGCTGGCAACGTGGTCTGGTTGCCCTGCGATCGCTCTAGCGCCTCGACCGCTCCTAGCATGTCGATGGCAGTTTCGTAAGCCGACTGCGCCAGCTCCTCTTGCTCACCGGCTATCTCTGCCCCATCGGTGAGCAGTCCTAGCAGGCCAATCATGGCGTTCAGCTGCGATCGCAGCTGAAAAGACGATTTAGCAATGACGCTAGCCTGCTTGCCGTTGGCAGAAGTCCCGTTGTCCCGCATCTTTTCAGTGAACTGCATGGCATAGAGTCGGGCATAGGCTCCCCCTTTTCTTAGCAGTTCTACGTGCGTACCGGTTTCAATCACCTCTCCCTGCTCGAGCACGGCAATTAAATCGGCTTTTTGAATCGTTGACAGTCGGTGCGCAATAACGAGCGTGGTACGCTTCTTGCTGAGATCTTCTAGCGCTTTCTGCACTAGCCGTTCCGAAATCGTATCCAGCGCGCTAGTGGCTTCGTCTAAAATCAAAATGTCAGGATCCTGCAGCAGCGCTCTCGCAATTGCCAACCGCTGCCGCTGTCCGCCTGAGAGCAGCACGCCGCGATCGCCAATCATCGTGTCCATGCCGTCCGGCAGGCGCTCAATAAACTCGTAGGCATTGGCCCGAGTTGCGGCGCTAATCAGCTCTT
>JAAHIA010000464.1 GCA_010671975.1 Leptolyngbya sp. SIO4C1
GTAGTCATGATGGATTATTGCGTTGTAAAGGTACAGATGTATGAGAGCGATAAGGCGAGGGCGGCGTGAACCGCGTCTGGCTCATTGCTCACCCTCAATGTAACGAAATATTGCAGAAAATGCAAGGAAATTAACCACTTTTTCAGAAAACTCCCTCGAAAGGGTCGCCTCTGACGCCCTGCAAGTGGGTCGAAAGGTATAGAGGACAGGCGCTGTGGCCCATTTGCTTCCTCTCTCATAATTTCGCCTCATCATCTCGATAGGCTGCGCTGATGTTAGACCAGCCAATCTGGAGCTTTGGGGGTAACGTCTGCTGGTATCTAGGACATTTCTACTAAAGCTGGCTCATATAATTAATAGGTTGCTACGGATGACGACTTTGAGCTGCTCCGCTGATCGACCGACGCTGCTAATTGTTGACGGCCATTCTTTGGCATTTCGTGCCTACTACGCCTTTGCCCGCAGCCAGGATGGAGGTCTGCGTACCTCAACGGGGATTCCGACTAGCGTTTGCTATGGCTTTCTCAAGTCTCTGATGGACATGATGGAATCTGAGAAGCCAGCCTACGCAGCCGTCGCATTTGACTTAGCACAGCCTACTTTTCGCCACGAGGCTGAAGAAACCTATAAAGAAGGACGACCGGAAACGCCGGAAGAATTCTTAGAAGATATCGAAAACCTAAAGACATTGCTAACGGCGTTCGGCCTGCCGATCTATGTTGCGCCTGGCTATGAGGCAGACGATGTGATTGGCACGCTGGCAAATAAGGCAAAGGCCGAGGGCTACTGTGTGCGCATCATGAGCGGCGATCAGGATCTATTTCAGCTGATTGACGATGAAGAGCATATTAAGGTGCTGCATTTAGGCAATCCGTTTGTTCGCAGCAACGGCCTGGCGCAGGAGTTTGGCGTGCAGCAGGTGCAGGATAAGCTAGGCGTGCTGCCGTCGCAGGTGGTTGACTACAAGGCGCTCTGCGGCGACCCGTCTGATAATATTCCAGGCGTTAAAGGCGTTGGCAAAAAGACGGCCGTTAAGCTGCTAGATGAATATGGCTCGCTAGAGAGTATCTACGCAGCGCTGGAGCAGATGAAGGGCGCAGTTAAGAAAAAGCTAGAGGCGGGTGCTGAAGACGCCAAGCATTCTCAGTATTTGGCAACGATTGTGACAGACGTGCCGGTAGAGACCGATTTAGAAGACTGTAAACTCAGCGGCTTTGATATTGATACAGTCATCCCCGCGCTCAAAAAGCTGGAGTTTCAGCATTTTATTAACCGGCTAAACCGGCTACAGGGAGCGTTTGGCGGCGCGGCTGTGACCGCTCCCGAGCCAAAGAGCCCGGACGAAGATGACGTATTCGTCGATGAGGATCTGGCTTTTTTCACTGCAGAAGAGACCGAGCAGGCGCAGCAATCTGTTGTCACCACGGGTGAAATTGAGCCGCAGATTATTACTACGCCAGCGCAGCTTACAGCGCTGGTCAAACAGCTCAAGACGCAGACCCATCCCGATCGACCGGTAGCTTGGGACACTGAGACCACCTCGCTTGAGCCGCGCGATGCGCAGCTGGTTGGCATTGGCTGCTGCTGGGGCGAGGGGCTCGCAGAGATGGCCTACATTCCGCTGGGCCACAGCCAGGGAGAGCAGCTGAAGCAGGCTGACGTGCTCGCTGTGCTGCGGCCGATTCTAGAAAGCGAGGACTATCCTAAAGCGCTGCAAAATGCCAAGTACGATCAGCTGGTTCTGCGCAATAGCGGCATTGAGCTGGCGGGTGTAGTATTCGATCCGATGTTGGCTAGCTACGTGCTCAACCCAGACACGACTCACGGGCTTGGCGATCTGTCGATGCGCTACCTGAGTCTAATCACGACGAGCTACGAGAGCTTAGTGCCAAAAGGCAAGTCGATTGGGGAAGTTGCGATCGCACCTGTGGCCCAATACTGCGGCATGGATGTGCATACAACCTACCTGCTTGTTGGCATTCTGAAAGAAGAGCTAGCAAAGCTGCCGCTGTTGGAAAAGCTCTGCCAAGCCGTTGAGCTGCCGCTGGAGCCGGTGCTGGCTGAGATGGAATATACCGGTATTCGCATTGATAGTGACTATCTCAGGACCTTCTCAAAACAGCTAGAAGAAGATTTAGCGACGATTGAAAAACAGGCCTACGCAGACGCGGGCGAGACCTTTAACCTAGGCTCTCCTAAGCAGCTGAGCGAACTGTTTTTTGAAAAGCTGGGGCTTGATAAGAGAAAATCGCGCAAGAACAAGACCGGCTACTCGACCGATGCGGCCACGCTCGAAAAGCTGCGAGGCGATCATCCAGTGGTTGACGCCGTGGTCGAGCATCGTACGCTCTCTAAGCTAAAATCAACCTATGTCGATGCGCTGCCTAACCTAGTGCGGCCCGACACTCAGCGCGTTCACACCGACTTCAATCAGACAGTAACTTCTACGGGCAGACTGTCTTCTTCCAACCCAAACCTGCAGAATATTCCGATTCGCACTGCTTTCAGCCGTCAAATTCGCGCTGCGTTTGTGCCGGAGCCGGGCTGGCTGCTGGTAGCGGCAGACTATTCTCAAATCGAGCTGCGAATTTTAGCCCATCTTAGCGGCGAGCCAGTGCTGGTCGAGGCCTACAACAACAATGAGGATGTGCACCGGCTAACGGCGCGGCTGCTGTTTGAGAAAGACGATATTTCGATTGAAGAACGCCGCCTGGCAAAAGTGATCAACTTTGGCGTGATTTACGGCATGGGCGCTTCTCGCTTTGCCCGCGAGGCTGGCGTTGGACGCACCGAAGCCAAAACCTTTATCGATCGCTTCAACGAGCGCTACCCCAGCGTGTTTAAGTATTTGCAGCAGATGCAGCGAGATGCGATCGCGCAGGGCTACGTCGAAACCATCATGGGCCGTCGCCGCTACTTCAACTTCACGAGCCGCAGCGTGCAGGCGCTCAAAGGGCTGCCTCCTGAAGAGGTTAATCTTGAGAAGCTCAGGACTAATGGCTATGATGCTGGCCTCCTACGCGCTGCGGCAAATGCACCGATTCAGGGCTCGAGTGCCGACATTATTAAGGTAGCGATGATTCAGCTGCATGAGCTGCTGAAGGGCTATCAGGCGCGGCTGCTACTGCAGGTGCATGATGAACTGATCTTTGAAGTACCGCCAGATGAGTGTGAAACGCTGAAAGAACAGATTGCTCAAACTATGGAGTCAGCCGTAGCGCTCTCTGTCCCGCTGAAAGTAGAAGCGAATGCCGGCAAGAACTGGATGGAAGCGAAATAACAGAGGTAACCAAGGCGGCGATGCGATCGCAGAGAAGCTATCGCAGAATAGTCGAAATGATAATGGTAATCGTGGCGCTAGCAATCAGGGTGAAGGCTAGCTGCACGACCCACTGCGTTGCTTTTTGATAATTGCTGAACTTATCATTAAAGCTCTCAATATCCGTAGTTAGAGCATCTAGTTTGCGCTCTATACGGTCTAAGCGGTCATTGTCAGCGGACGTAGTCATGCAGAAACTTGAACGGCTTTATTCAGATTGTAGCTGGGGCGTTGCACAGCATCAAATGATTCAGGCAAAACGAGGAATGCGATCATGTTTGAGATAGTAGATGAGCAGACGCACAGAGGTCTTTAGCATCTCGACAGACTTGGAGTAGCACAGGGTTTTGCGAT
>JAAHIA010000465.1 GCA_010671975.1 Leptolyngbya sp. SIO4C1
TGGCAAAGCTGGCGATTTGGTTGAGGTGGCACCGGGCTATGCGCGCAACTATTTAATTCCGCGCGGGCTAGGCTATCGGGCTACGCCGGGCGTGCTCAAGCAGGTTGAGCGGCGGCGTGAAGAAGAGCGGCAGCGGCTTGAGGCAATCAAGCAAGAGGCTGAGTCGATGAAGACAGCGCTCAATACCATTGGCCTGTTTACTGTGAAAAAGCAGGTTGGTGAAAACGATGCAATCTTTGGGACGGTGACTGCGGCTGATGTCACAGATGCCATTCGCGAAGCGACCAACCGCGAGATTGATCGCCGCAATATTAGCGTGCCCGATATTAATAAGACGGGCGAATACCAGGTGGATGTTAAGCTTCACAGCGAAGTAACGGCCACTATCAACCTGCGGGTAGCGCCGCTCTAGGCCCGATGCTATTCGGGGGTTGATAGCTAAATCTGGCAGACTATAGGGTAGTTAGACGCTACGCATAGCGTCTAAAGCTTGACTGGCCCTACCCGTACATATGTTCTTATGATAGGGGCAGGGATTCCTGGCCCTGTTTTTGTATTTAAGGCTGCGATCGCTATGTCTGCAGAACCCAAATTTCAAGCGGCGCTCGACCGTTTACCCCCGCAAAACATTGAGGCGGAAGAAGCTATCCTGGGCGGTATTCTGCTCGATCCTGAGGCGATTGGGCGCGTCACTGAAATTCTGATTCCTGAAGCGTTTTACATCAGCAACCATCGCGATATTTACCAAGCGGCGCTAGAGCTGCAGGCGCAGGGTAAGCCGACTGACCTGATGACGGTTGCTTCCTGGCTAAAAGATAAAGGTGTGCTAGAAAAAGCCGGCGGGCAGGCTAAGTTGGCGCAGCTGGTAGATCGCACCGTCAGCGCCGCTAATATCGACCAGTACGCCCGGCTAGTAGTCGAGAAATATACCCGCCGCAAGCTAATCCAAATCGGCGGCGACATTGCTCAGCTTGGCTATGAAACCGATTCGCCGCTAGAGCAGATCCTCGATCAGTCTGAGCAAAAGCTGTTTGGCATTACCCAAGACCGGCCGCAGCAGGGTCTCACGGCCACTGCCGACATTCTGACCGATACGTTTTCTGATATTGAGCAGCGCTCACTCGGCATGGTGCTGCCAGGACTTGCCTGCGGCTTTTATGATCTCGATGCCATGACGCAGGGGTTTCAGCGCTCAGATTTGATTATTGCGGCAGGTCGTCCGGCGATGGGAAAGACGTCCTTAGTTCTGAACGTAGCCCGTAGCATCGCTGGCACTCATAAGCAGCCGGTAGCTGTCTTTAGCTTGGAGATGTCAAAGCAGCAGCTGGTATATCGCTTGCTGTCGTCTGAGGCGCAGATTGAGAGCGGTCGCCTGCGCACGGGGCGGATTGCTCAGCACGAGTGGGAGCCGCTAGGCCATGCGATTAGCTCGCTGTCGCAGCTGCCAATTTTTATTGACGATACGCCCAATATTGGCATCACCGAAATGCGCTCTAAATGTCGCCGTCTGCAAGCTGAAAACGGCGGCGCGCTAGGGCTCATCCTGATTGACTATCTACAGCTGATGGAAGGCGGCAGCGACAATCGCGTACAGGAGCTGTCTAAGATTACGCGATCGCTAAAAGGACTTGCCAGAGAACTCAATGTTCCCGTCATTTCGCTCTCGCAGCTCAGTCGAGGGGTCGAGTCGCGGACAAACAAGCGCCCAATGATGTCAGATCTTCGTGAATCTGGCTCAATTGAGCAAGACGCCGATCTAATCATGATGCTCTATCGCGAAGAATATTATGACCCGGATACGCCGGATCGCGGCATTGCTGAGGTGATTATTGCTAAGCACCGCAACGGTCCTACGGGGACGGTGAAGCTGCTGTTTGAGCCGCAGTTTACTCGCTTTCGCAATCTCGCTAAACCGGGCCCGTAAGGCTTAGTTTGCCAGTGTCTCTAAATTCGCCTGCAGCACCGTCTGCAGCTGCTCAGTCAGGGCCGCGACGGTAGCCGACTTGTCACGGCGAAAGTCGCTGACGTAGGCTTTGAGGTTGATCGGCTCTCCAACGTTGAAGATGGCCTGTCGGCTGGCTTTGGGCTTGAGGTGTTCAATCTGGTACACTTCGCGCTCTAGCCGCATCAGCGTATCTAAAAAGCGCTCAGGGGTAGGATTTTCAGCCACGTAGCCGTCATAGATAGCATCAAAGTTGAGCAGTCTCACTGTCGTCCAATAGAGGGCTTCATCGGCGGCGGTGCCGGCTTCATTGGTTTCGAGAATGGCCTGCACTTTGTAGACGCGCTCGCGAATGGGCAAGCCCAAGGCCGGCTCTAGCCTGAGCTTGCGCTCACATTGAGCAATCACATGTCGACGCAGCTGATCGATGCGGTCGTTCCAATTGCCGGAGGTATCGGCCGATAGCCCGTATTCAGTTTCTAGCCGGGTCAGCACGCGATTGGCGATCGCAACCAGCCGACCGTAGAATTCTTGACCCGGCGCTGGCTGAATCTTGAGCGTTTGCTCTAGGCCGCTCAGGGTCTGCTCTATGACGGGCTCCATTGGCTCGGTGTAGCGATATTTGAGACTGATCGGAATCAGATATAAATCAGGCATATCGCTCGGCTGCTTGGCCTGCTTCGCCAGCTGCCCCATCACCTGCAGCGGCATCTGAATCGCGCCGGAGCGCAGCGGCATAATTGTATCGTTTTGATAAGAGCAGCCGCCTTCTGGAAAAATCACCAGCCGGCAGTTCGGCGATTTAAGCAGGCTCAGCGTTTGAGCAATGCTAGTGCGATCGCCTAGGCCCCGCCGGATGGAATAGCAGCCCAGCCACTGCAAAAACTTGCCTAGCAGCCCTTTAAACGACTCGCGCGCCACGATGTAGTGAAAAGGCTGCCCAACTTTCGCCGATAGCCCAAACATAGCCACCCCATCTTCAAGCGTCGGGTGATTGCAAATGTAGACCAAGCGAGCATCTTCAAGCGCCTTGAGGCGTGCGATCGCGTCATCGGTAACCGTGATCTCAATTTTGTAAAGCCAGCGGATCAAAGTCGGTGCCAGGCTTTGAATCAGGCGAACTAAAAGCCGCTGCTGCTGAGGAGGATAGAACTGAGAGAGAGCCTGAGCCATCGATTTTCTACAAGGCGTCTGTGTGCAATATGTCCGCGCGCTGCGGTTTTCCTAACGTATAGACTAGCAGGGCTGCTGACAATAGGCTGACAATCATATGGGTACGGATAGAAAAAAGCGAGTCAGGTGACTAAAAGCGTCATAATATAAGAGAAATATCCTCTCAAGCTGGAGGACATCATGCATACGTTTTCTCATTTAGATCGAGTTACCTACCTTATTTTGCAGATTTGTATTCTGGCCGCTGCGCTATCAGCAGTGGTGCTTATTTTTGCACCCGTTGCTATTTAACTCAGTCAGTTTTATAGCCAGAAAATACTTCAGAAAATCCTGCCGAAGATAGCCTTAGCCCCTGAACTTTAGCGCTGTCAAGTAGGTAGGCAGAAATATGCTGCGATAGAGGATTTAACAGCATCCTCTTTTTTTGATGAATTGAGCCGCCAGGCCGCTGCCTCAGCTGCTGAGGGGCCTTTAGAGACTGCAAACTGCCTTGGCTACCTAAGTTTGGTGACCTTGCGACTCTG
>JAAHIA010000466.1 GCA_010671975.1 Leptolyngbya sp. SIO4C1
CTGCACATGTTGCCCATTATCCGCTTCCGATCTGTCATAGGCCGTGCTGCTGGCTGCGATTTTGACGATAAGCTCGGGGGCACCTTCGACATAGTCGTCTGCGCTGATGCGAGACTGCCCGCCGCAGGCGGCTTGCTAAATTCTATGCGTTTACGCAGTGGCTATGATGAGGTTGCAACTTCGGTCTACAAGCTCTATATGCCTCGCTGGTTCAATACCGCTGGTCCCTGCCAGCCCGACATTCACTACATGCTGCCCTCGCTAGAACGCCTGCCGGGTCTAGAGCGGCTGATTGCCCAGCGGGGCTACTTTGTGATCCATGCGCCTCGGCAGACGGGTAAGACAACAGCGATGCTGACGCTGGCGCAGCAGCTGACAGCGCAGGGGCAATATACCGCGCTGCTGGTGTCAGCTGAAGTGGGTGCGGCCTATTCGCAGATGCCCGAAAAGGCTGAAGCTGCCATGCTGCAAGCCTGGCAAGATGCCGCTAGCTTTTGGCTGCCGTCAGCGCTGCAGCCGCCGGACTGGTTAGGCTGTCGCAGTATTGGTCACGCCCTGAAGCGATGGGCCGAAGCGTCACCTCGGCCGGTGGTTCTCTTTATCGATGAAATCGACGCGCTGCAGGATGATGCGCTGATTGCAGTCTTGCGCCAGCTGCGAGACGGCTACCCTCGACGGCCGACCGGCTTTCCTCAGTCTTTGGCGCTGATTGGTCTGAGAGACGTGAGGGACTATAAGGTGGCCGCTGGCGGCAGCAATCGCCTGGGTACGGCTAGCCCCTTCAATATCAAAATTGAATCGCTGACGCTGCGGAACTTTACCCTAGCCGAGGTCGCTAGCCTCTACGGCCAGCATACGGCAGAGACGGGGCAGGTCTTTACACCGGCAGCGGTGCAGCGCAGCTATGAGCTCACGCAGGGGCAGCCCTGGTTGGTCAATGCGCTGGCCAGGCAAATGGTTGAGCAGCTGGTCCCAGATGCGACTCAGCCGCTGACGCCAGCGCATGTCGAGCAGGCTAAGGAGCTCTTAATTCAGCGGCAAGATACGCACTTAGATAGTTTGGCAGAGCGACTGCGAGACCCGAGAGTGCGGGCGATTGTTGAGCCGATGCTAGCAGGGCAAGCGCTGGGGAATGTGCCCAACGAAGACATTCAGTTTGTGCAAGATCTAGGGCTCTGTGTGATGAGCCCTCAAGGGGGTCTGGTGATTGCCAACCCGATCTATCGAGAGGTGCTACCGCGCGTGCTGGCGACTGCGCCCATCGCTTCGCTGCCGCAGATTGCACCGACCTGGCTGACGTCTTCAGGCGAGCTAGACACAGACGCCCTATTGCAGGCATTTTTGGCATTTTGGCAGCAGCATGGGGAGCCGCTGCTAGGCAGTGCGCCCTATCACGAGATTGCGCCTCATCTGGTGCTGATGGCCTTTCTGCATCGGGTCGTGAACGGGGGTGGCAGCTTAGAGCGAGAATATGCGATCGGGGCTGGACGGATGGATTTGTGCTTGCGCTACGGGAGCACCGTTTTGGGCATTGAGGTTAAGGTCTGGAGAGACGGTCGTCCTGACCCTTTACCCGCCGGGTTAGAACAGCTAGAGGGTTATCTGGCTCGATTAGGTTTAGAGACAGGCTGGCTCGCTATCTTTGATCGTCGCAGCGGGCTACCGCCGATTGCAGAACGCACGACAGCGCAGCAGGCCCAAACACCTCAGGGACGCTGGGTGACGGTAGTTAGAGGATAACGGCTGAGTGCCTGACACGTCTTATTCTCTAGTCGATATGTTTGTTTAGGCTGGCGTTGAGCTTGCGAAACCCAACGCGGTCAGCTTTCGATAACTGTAACCCACCCCGCCCTGCGGGCACCCCGCCCAGGCGGGGAAGTTTGGCCTCAGGTGATTGTGCGGGAGATGATCAGCCGAGGCATGAGCGATCCGTGATTTGTGATAAGCGAATCAATCGCTGTAAAGGCTTGAGCCTTCGTGTAATGAACCCAGCTGACTTTATCTTGGAGGTAGGCGATGCAGATTGAAGTTCCCACTGAGCAATCGGTCATTCGAGAGGCCTTGCAGGTTTTGATGACTCACATGGAGCCTGTGAAGGTCGCTCGCTTCATAGTGGCTTGTAAGCTCGGACAGGGTGATTATCTCGACATGAAAGATCAGCTCTTTACTGGTGAAACTGTTAATAGCCTGTACGACAAGATCCAAGCCTTCGAAAAAACGAACAATGTATGAACTTTGCAAGCTGAGTGTCTGACATATTTTATTCTCTAACCGATATTTTTGTTTGTGTAGGTTGGCGTTGAGCTTGCGAAACCCAACGCAGTTGGCTTTCGATAAGCCTGTCGGGTTTCGTGCTCTAACCGCAGCCTACGAACTTACGAGCATTTTGGGAGATTCGTCAGGCAGCTAGCCTCACTCCTCATTATTTATTCTTTGTCTTCAGTTTTCAACTATTCCGATTTTGGCTAATCGGTAAAGTCTGCCTTGAACTGGCGATTAAAGATAAAGAGTTCCAGATTGAGTTTCCAACTATTCCGATTTCAGTTAATCGGTAAATGAGATTCGCATTTTTGGTAATGACAAGCGCGCGCAAGCTGTGTTTCCAACTATTCCGATTTCAGTTAATCGGTAAAGGCTCAGTTCGTGTCTCAAGCCCATCAAGCAGTCTCTCGTGAGATGTTTCCAACTATTCCGATTTCAACTAATCGGTAAAGGTTCCCAGGAATTATTGACCTGGTTAGCCCGCATGATTTTCTAAGTTTCCAACTATTCCGATTTCAACTAATCGGTAAAGATGGATCACCATTCCACCCAAAGAAAGGTATCGCTTAGTTGTTTCCAACTATTCCGATTTCAACTAATCGGTAAAGCGTTACACATCCGGTGGTTGGGTTGATCCTACCACTGGTGTAGGAAGTTTCCAACTATTCCGATTTCAACTAATCGGTAAAGCCTTTGCGATAGATATTTTTCTAGCCGCGAGATGGCTCAAGTTTCCAACTATTCCGATTTCAACTAATCGGTAAAGAGGTATGGCTACAGCATCTACAGGGTGCTGGCCAGCAGCGCGTTTCCAACTATTCCGATTTCAACTAATCGGTAAAGGATTGATGTCGAGAGTAACCAGGCAGCATTCATCTCTGTGATGGAGTTTCCAACTATTCCGATTTCAACTAATCGGTAAAGTGCTAGTGCTCTGGTTTCTGCTGCTCCGGCGCAGGCGACTACGTTTCCAACTATTCCGATTTCAACTAATCGGTAAAGTGCTCAAATGATGTACCTATTGTTAGAGGAGACTGATCGTCTCGTTTCCAACTATTCCGATTTCAACTAATCGGTAAAGCCATCATTCAAAGAACAGCTGAGCTTCGTGGGCGTAGCGCTTTGTTTCCAACTATTCCGATTTCAACTAATCGGTAAAGTTACCGCGTGGCTATCGTGGTAGAGCTGTTACAAGAGTGTTGAGTTTCCAACTATTCCGATTTCAACTAATCGGTAAAGTCGCCCCGTTGCTCGCCCTGTTCGTCCCCTCGGTTCTGATCAGGTTTCCAACTATTCCGATTTCAACTAATCGGTAAAGCCTATGCCGTTCGGTAGCTCGACAACGATGTCCAGGGCATAGGCTTTACCGATTAGTA
>JAAHIA010000467.1 GCA_010671975.1 Leptolyngbya sp. SIO4C1
TGAGGGGCAGCCTGAGATGCCCTACGAGTTAGCTGTCGACTATGACGTATCAGATATTTTGGTTTTGAGACCAACGAAAGCTTGTCAGAAAGCGCTCAAGAATTTGCGGTGGGTAGCGCGGTCTCACCCACAAGGCATCACTCTGTTTGCTGAAGTCGAAGCTGTTGATCCAGGTGATCCTGACACCGACTATCGCACTAAAATCCCCGTTGATCGCCCCACTCGGCTGACCTTTTGGCTAGAGGTCAAAGATCCCAGCTTTGCTAACTTCACCAGCCTACCGTTAACCACTGCCAATAATCAACAAATCTACTATTTCTCCAATGTTTCTGGCAGTACTCAAAACTATGACCGCGAAATCGAGTCAGGTGGTACTGAAACTGTCGAATATCTCTTTTTAAGCCAACCCTTAAAGGCCTATGACGCGACTGGTGAGTATTTTCTTGGTAGTCTAGTTATTGATGACGACAATACGTATGAGTCGCTCACATATCAGCCTGCTGCCGCGAGTCTTGAGGATACCAAAGCTTGGGTGAAGTTACCCCGCAGCGAATATGTGTCAGCCCAAGATCAGTCGCTCCGTCAGCATCTGAGCCGTCTACAGACTGTGGCAAGCCCTAACCCTGGCAGCACCCTGACATTTTCTCTGACCGATATCAATGATCAACGTTCGTTTGAGCAAGTGGTTGAAGTGCTGGACACGCATCCCCCCGGTGATTCCCTGACGTTTAGCTTAAATTTTGCAGGGCAGGTGCCAGGGCGCTATCAATTGGTGGTCGACAATACTTTGAGCGAGGGGGAGTTTGTCCTCTTCGATCCACTAGCAGCTCCAAAAGCGTTTGCCTTGGTGGAACTGGCGATCGCCTCCAGCACTGTAACACCCCTCTTTTCGCTCCTGCAACCCCAAGGCGAAAACACGATCATTCAACCACGTGACTACATCCTGCGCTTCAAAAATCGTGCCACGCGTTGGCGTTATCGCACCCTTACGGACCACAATTTTGATATTGAATCTCCTCCTAATGGCTTTGTTGTGATCGACAAGCAAACCTACATCACCGCAGTTCCACGAGGGTTGCTGCGGCAATTCAGTTTGCCCATTCCCAACAATGGTCAGCGCAATCTACCGTTTCCCAGTCCTGCCCAGATCAAAACCGACGATAACCGACCCGTGACCCAGTTGTTTTCTGACATCTATCTGTAATAGCTGCTCTTCACCCCGAGAACTCCCATGCCTAGTACCTACAGAACCCCCGGTGTCTATATAGAGGAAATCTCTAAATTTCCGCCATCCGTTGCTCAGGTTGAGACTGCCATCCCGGCTTTCATCGGTTATACCCAAGAGGCGAGGGTGCGGGGGCGAAACTTACATGATGAAGCGGTAATAGAACCTGTCCGCATTACTTCTTTGCTGGAGTATGAACAATACTTTGGCACCGCTGAACCCGCATCAGGGATAACGGTCACCATCGAAGAGCAAGTGCAGCTAACCGAGCAACTAGACGCTAATGGCGAGCCCGTCACTGATGGTGATGGAAATCCCGTTCTGATTGTTGAAACAATTCAATCTCGCAAAGCTACTGGAACCCTTGCCAGTCAAATTATCCATAATATGTACTACGCCATGCAGGCCTTCTTCGCGAATGGTGGAGGGCCTTGCTATGTGGTCTCAGTGGGCAGCACCTTGGGCAGCGTTGTCGCGGCTGAACTCATTGATGGTATTCAGTCTGTTGCAAAAGTCGATGAAGTCACTCTATTTGTAATTCCTGAATCACAAGCCCCGGACTTGACACCAAGTCAAAGAGGCAGTATTTTCAACACGGCATTGGAGCAAAGCAAGGAGCTTCAAGATCGCTTTGTAATTATGGATTTGCAGCCTCCCGGTACGGGGGAAACGCTTCGGGATGCAGCTACAACTTTTCGCGGCGAAAGTTTAGACCTCGACAGCCTGAAATATGGGGCAGTTTATGCACCGAACGTAGAAACGATTTTCAACTTGGCATATGACCCAAGTGGCGTGAGCATCACTCGAATTCAATCCCCGGCTCCTTCAACTCCTCCCGCTGGCATTCAGATGGTAGCACTTGGGCCTGATGGTGCTAACGAGGACCTGGTTCTATACAACCTGGTGAAAGCGGCGATCGCTAATATTCCGCTGGTTCTTCCACCTAGTCCCTTAGTCGCTGGTCAATATGCCAGAGTTGACAACACTCGAGGTGTATGGAAAGCCCCGGCGAACGTTTCTCTTAATGGCACCATCAAACCCACGATCAAAATCACCAATGAACAACAAGATGACCTGAATATTCATACTTCCGGCAAATCCATTAATGCCATTCGGACATTTGCTGGTAAAGGGACTTTAATATGGGGCGCTCGGACTTTAGCTGGCAATGACAATGAGTGGCGATATGTGCCAGTTAGACGCTTTTTTAACATGGCCGAAGAATCCATTAAAAAGGCGACAGAGCAATTCGTTTTTGAACCTAACGATGCCAATACTTGGACCAAGGTCAAAGCTATGATTGAGAACTTTTTAATCCTTCAGTGGCGAGCCGGAGCGTTGGCAGGTGCCAAACCAGAACAGGCATTTTTTGTCAAAGTTGGACTCAATGAAACCATGACTCCCCTAGACATTCTGGAGGGACGCATGATCGTTGAAATTGGTATGGCTGTGGTGCGTCCGGCTGAATTTATCATTCTCAAATTTTCTCACAAAATGCAGGAGTCATAAGCCACAAATAATTCACTTTCCTCGCAATTCCTTAACCCCCGATAACCCATGCCGACTAACTACAAAACTCCCGGTGTTTATATTGAGGAAATTTCTCTATTTCCTCCCTCTGTTGCTCAGGTGGAAACAGCGATTCCAGCCTTTATTGGCTACACCCAAATAGCCAAAGTCGGAGTAGAAAATTTCCACGCAAATCCACTTAATCCGATTGTTCGTCCTATACGAATCACTTCCTTATTGGAATACGAGCAATTCTTTGGAAAGGCAGTTCCCGAGCCTAATATTTTCGTCAGGGTGACTAAAACTGAGGCGAATGCAAGCTCCGGTCAGGTTAGTGCGACTACTGAGGCGAATGCAAGCTTCGGTCAGGTTAGTACGACTGGTGATATTATCCCTGCTAGTCCTTCTCCACACAACATGCACTATGCCTTGCAAGCCTATTTTGCCAATGGCGGAGGTCCCTGTTACGTCGTTTCAGTGGGGCCAATGGAGACTCAAGCAGGCGATAGTGAAGAGCCAACCCCTACTCCCATTGTGCTTAAGGGGGATGATACAGATGCAAATGCTTCCAATGCCGGTCTTCTGGATGGGCTCAACGCTATCAGGCAAGAGGACGAAGTCACCCTCATAGTCTTTCCTCAAAGTTTGGCATTAGTGCAGACTGATAGTTTATCGGATACTACTGCAGCAGGCGATGTGGCGACGGCATTCGGGGACTACAAGGAGCTTTATGATTTAGCCTTACAGCAGTGTCAGGATTTACAAGATCGCTTCGTCGTCATGGATGCTTATCTCGATATTGACGGCGTAAGTTTGAATAATGCGGCAGACTACTTTCGCTCCGCTGGCATCGGCACAAGTAATTTGAAATATGGTGCTGCTTATGGTCCT
>JAAHIA010000468.1 GCA_010671975.1 Leptolyngbya sp. SIO4C1
CGAGGCTTGGCCGGTGCAAAACAGCGCCGTTTTAATTTCAGCAATTAAAATATCGGCTAGCTCATTGAGCGCCGCTTCTGACTGGTTGGCGGCCTGCAAAAAGGGGAGCGCCAGCCCAGCCAGGTCTGCCCCTAGCGCCAGCGCCTTGGCGACGTCCAAGCCGTTGCGCAGTCCGCCTGAAGCAATCAGCGGAATCTGCGGCGCGATCGCGCGCACTTCGGTAATGCACTCTGCTGTGGGCAGCCCCCAGTCGGCAAACGTGTTGCCCAGCCGTCGCTGCCTAGCATCTTGGGCCCGTTCGCTCTCGACTCTGGCCCAGGAGGTGCCACCTGCTCCGGCAACGTCGATTGCAGAGACGCCGGCTGCAATCAGCTTTTGGGCTAGCGGGGCAGAAATGCCGTTGCCCACTTCTTTGGCAATCACGGGCACGTCTAGCTGCGCGCAGAGCCGCTCAATCTTAGTCAGCAGGCCGCGAAAGTGCGTATCGCCTCGGGACTGGACGCATTCTTGCAGCGGATTGAGATGCAGAATTAAAGCGTCGGCGGCTAGGGTTTCGACCACTCGCTGACAGTGCGGCAGGCCGTAGCTGTAGTTGAGCTGCACCGCGCCTAGATTGGCAAAGAGCAAGATATCCGGAGCGACTTTGCGCACAGCGAAGGTATCGACTAGGTCGGGATTTTCTACCGCAACGCGCTGCGAGCCGACGCCCATGGCCAGGCCAAACTGCTGCGCCGTCTGGGCCAAGCGAGTATTGATTAGCTGCGCCTGGGCAGTGCCGCCTGTCATCGAAGAAATCAGCAGCGGTGCCCCTAGCGGCTTACCGAAAAACTGCGTGCGTAGCTGAATGTCGTCGTAGTTGAGCTCGGGCAGGGCGCAGTGCACAAAGCGATAGCGCTCTAAGCCGGTGCTGATCCGATGGCATTGCACGTCTTCATCTAGGCAGATGCGTAGATGATCGGCTTTACGATTTTGCGTTGCTGCTGCATCAACAGGCTGAATTACGGTCACCAGCACACCTCATTAGCGGTTGTCCTTACCCTTTAAAAGTACGCCTTAAAAGTACGCCCATTTACAATCCGCCCAAGATTGCGTATGAAATTGTAAAAGAACCTATGGGCCGCTGCTAAAGCGCAGATTGAAATAGCTCGACGACGTCTCTGTGATCAATCGACTGCAGACAGACTTTGACGATTTCATCGCGGGCGGTGGGCAGCTGCTTGCCAGTGAAGTCAGGGTGAATGGGCAGCTGACGGTGGCCGCGATCAACCAGCACCGCCAGCCGAATCAGCTCAGGGCGACCGTGATCGATGATTGCATTTAGCGCGGCTCGGATAGTTCTGCCGCTGAAGATGACATCGTCAACTAGCACGACGGTTTTGCCGGCTAAATCAAAAGGAATGGCGGTTTTTTCAGGCGTACGCACGCCAATTTGGTCAAGATCGTCTCGGTAGAAGGTAATGTCTAACTCACCAACCGGTACTTCGATGGCTTCGAGCCGATTGATTTGCTGGGCCAGCTGATAGGCCAGCGGCACGCCGCGCGTGTGAATGCCCATCAAGATCAGGTCGTTTAAGGCGTCTGTGCGCTCAACAATTTCTGAAGCCAGCCGGTTCAGGGTGCGGCGGATATCCTCAGCTGAGAGAATTTCGACGGTCTTGGTTTGCACAGTCTTGGTTTGCATAAGTGGGTCTGTAAAAAGCAGCCTGGTTTTTCGCAGTCTAGTGCGATCGCTAACCCTTCAGCCAGAGGGCAGCTAGCCCTAGCCCTAGCCAGAGCAAAAAGCAGCGGCGCGTCAGATTGAGGGCCTGATCGATCGTGCGGGCGGTAATAGCGCGCTCGGGCTCGCCTAGTAAAGGCTTGAAGATGATCTCACCACGATAGGTATTTTTGCCTCCCAGCTGCACGCCCAGCGCGGCGGCATAGGCGCATTCGCTCCAGCCGGCATTGGGGCTGGGATCTGCGATCGCATCGCGACAGCAAAGCTGCCAAACTTGACCCGGACGTCCCGACAGCAGCCCTACGGTCAGCACGACCAGCCGGCAGGGCACCCAGGTCAGCCCGTCCTCTAGGCGAGCGCTAAACCAGCCTAGCCGGGCGTAGGGAGCGCGGCGATAGCCCACCATCGAATCTAGGGTGCTGGCGGCTTTGTAGGCCACCGCCAGAGGGACGCTGCCGACTCCTAGCAGCGCCCCCAGCAGCGCATAAAAAAGCGGGGCCAGCACGCCGTCGGTGGCATTTTCGCTCACGGTTTCTAGCACGGCGCGTAAACTGTCTGCCGCAGAGAGCTGCTCGGTATCGCGACCAACGTAGCAGGCTAGCCGCTGTCGCGCTTCAGGTAGGTTGGCCTGACTCAGCGGCCTCAGCACCTCTGCTGCCGCCCGCCGCAGGCTGCGACCGGCAAAGCAGCTGGCCAGCAAAATAACCTCCAGCCCAAGGCCAGCGGCGCTGCCGCCGCAGCGATAGGTCAGCGCAATTAGTCCGGCAGCCATGAAGCCGCTGCCAGCAGTCAAGCCAATGCCCAGCCCGACGCCCAGCAGGCGGTGCCAGCGCGGCGGAGCAGACAGGCAAAGCCTGCTGATGCCCGCGATCGCGCTTCCCATCGCCTGCACCGGATGCGGCCAGCTCCACGGGTCGGCAATAAGGTAGTCGAGGCCAGCGGCTAGAACAAATAGGCAGATATCAGGCGGCAGAGGAAAGGCAGCGAGCGAAAGCGGAAAGAGAGCCAGCATGCTAGGGCCTGGTTCGCAATTCTTTAGACTTTAAACTAGAGACTTTAAACTAAGTAACAAAGCTAGATAACAAAGTTGGCCTCTTCGCCCTGGGCGGCCTGCCAGCTGCGCGCATCAAAGTAGAGTTCTTCTAGCGAAATTCCATACAAGGCTTCTTTGAGCTTTTGATGTAGCCGCTTCCAAAGCATAGCAGTGACCCAGTCTTCTGCCTGGTCGCGCGGCAGCTCAGCCAGCGGCTCAACGGCTTCGCCCACAGCAGCTAAGATTTGGCCCAGCGAGATTTGAGCCGGCGGCTTGGCTAAGCGATAGCCCCCCTGCGCCCCTCGAACGGACTCTACCAGCCCAGCTCGACGCAGTTCAATAAACAGCTTTTCTAGATAGGGGGCCGGTAGGTTCTGACGCTGCGCCACCGTATTCACAGAGACCAGCGTGCGCGTCGGCTGCAGACTGAGATCGAGCAGGGCTTTGACGCTGTAATGACCGCGAGTTGTGAGCTTCATAGCATTAGGCGCGGCTATACGGCCGGCTTCAAGGTTTAAAAATGGATTGAGAGACGATAAATTTATCCAGATTAAAACATTAGCAAGCCCGACTTCAAGACAGTCTGCGTAACTTAATCAGACGGCTATAAAAGGACGCTTATCAGGCTTGGCTCAGCTTTACAGTTTGCTCAATCGCGGTCGCTTACATCTGACTCAAAATGATGGCTGAGCAGTCGCTATTAAATGCTAAATAGTTCTAAATAAAAGTACAATTGGAAGAATGATTTGAGTTGTGTAATATTCTGCACATCTCTATCTATATTAAATTCAATCAGGTTAAGATTAAGATGGTCTTACGCTGTGTGGATGATTCCATAAATGTCTACTTTAGAGATC
>JAAHIA010000469.1 GCA_010671975.1 Leptolyngbya sp. SIO4C1
CTCTTTCCCCACACGCCGCGCTTCCGATCTAGCACGCCAGCGGCATCGCTCGGTAGCGCCTGTAGCCCGTTGTAGACAGAAGCCTGTCGCGTATCGCCGCCTCGGATAAAGACAACCGGCTTTGACAGCGATAGCGTGGCCACAATGTCACTAAAGGCTGACTGGTCCCACGCTTGGCAAATAACCCCAATCCATTCGATTTCGCTAGACTGAGCAGCAGCCAGCAGACTCCAGGCCAAGATGGGTCGGTTGGCCAGCGGCAGCAGCAGCTTGTTGTGCTCTGCTCCCATGCGTTTGCCTGAGCCCGCTGCGGGAATTAATAAGTGCACCGCAAACCTCAATCAGAATCTCAATTTTTACCCTACCTTTAATTGCTGTAAGCAAATTATTCAGTTTTTCTGCAATCAGACACACCGCGCGCTGACCAGCTTCCTCTAAAATGAGGAGCGGATAAGCATAAAACAATCCCTATGCGTGTACTGGCTCTGGTTCCGGGCGAAATTAGCGATCAGATTTTATTTCTTCCGACTCTGGAAGGACTCAAGCAGGCCTTCCCCAAGGCTGAGATAGCTGTGGTTGTAGAGCCTCGCGCTAAGGCGGCCTACAGCGTCTCCAAAATCGTCAATGAGGTGATTCCGTTTGACTATGAGGCTAGCAACAGCCCGGCTGATTGGGGCAACCTGCTAGGGATTGTGCGCGATCGCGAATTTGAAGTAGCGCTTTCGACCAGCGGCCGCTGGGAGGAAGGGATGCTGCTTTGGCTCAGCGGCGTCCCTACGCGCGTTACCTACAGTACCACTCGCACGCCTTGGCTCTACACCCGTACGGTGCCGTTTCAAACCGGCCAAAGCCAGGCTCAGACCTACTGCGACTTACTCAAAGCTTTGAGCATTGCGACCCCCTGCTCGGCCCCAGCGCTCAGCCTGCCCCAGCGCGATCTAGACTGGGCCAATGCGACCCGCGACCGGCTTGGAATCAAGGAAGGGTACGTTGTGATTTATCCGGGACCCACGCCTAGCGCTGCTGGTCAGTCAGATAGCTACCCGATTGACAGCTGGCTCAGCGTAATCAAAGATTTTCAGTCAAAGCAGCCGCAGCTGCCGCTGGTACTGCTGCAAACGGCTGACAGTCGAGCGGCCATTAAGCAGCTTATGGCCCAAGCGACCGATCTGAAAGTGGTGGAGGCCGATAGCCTGAGCAAAGCAGCAGCAATGATTGCCGGTGCCGATCTGGTATTGACCCCCAATAGCGATATTATGCAGCTGGCGATCGCGCTACAGGTCTTTACGCTCGGTCTGATGGGCGCTGGCACCTCAGACGCGGTACTGCCAGCTCAAACCAATCAAAAGGACAAGCGCTTTTTAGCAGTCAAGTCATCTACCAATCAGCTGGCTGATCTGTCTCCCGATACCGTCCTTCAGCAGGTGTGGGGCAGCTAAATCTGTGCGTTATCATTGGGTTTTTATTGCTTTTCAGTAGAGAGAAAACCCTATGGAACGAATTCAAGCACAGGCCGCAAAGTTAGGCGAACTCTTATTTGATCCGCAGACAGCGAAAGTTTATCAGACATTCCTAGCGCTGACCTGGCAAATTTTAAAAGAGCTAGCGCTGCTGCTCTGGCTAGTCATTTGCTCCGTCTTTGTGTTTGGAGCCTGGCTGGGTGAGGTTGCTCTGACGGCCGGTTATAAAGTGCGAGCCTGGGCGAACGTCAGAGCGACAGCTCTGCCGAACCAACGGACAAAGTGGCCGCGACTGGACAGGCACTAATGGAAACCAGCCGCAGCGGTGCTTACTATCTGCTGAACCAGGCCCGAGAGCAGCTCGGGTTAGAAAAGCTGGCAGCGCCGCAGCCAACCCAGCAGGTGAGCCCGGCCCCTGCGCAGGCTAGCCGGCCCAGACCCACCGCTGAAACGGTCTCAGCCTCCAAGCCGGCTGAGACACCTAAAGCAGCCGCTGAGGAATTTGCAGAAGACCCCGAGTCCAAAGCAGCTACTGAGAAGCCTGCAAAAGCAGCAGCGGCAGCCGAAAGTGAGTAAGCTTTAGCTGCGTCAGGTTTCAAAGGTTAGCAAGAGGCGGAGATGCGGAGGGGTTATTTTTGGTTATTCCCATGTCTCCGCTTCTTCGCGCTGCTAATTTGTCAACTCAGTTCAGCGCTCGGCAGATTTGGTGTAGTAAACGTAGCTGATATAGGCGATCGCAGCCAGCTGAATGGGCAGCAAAATCAGGAAATTTTTCAGAATCGGATTGACGGGCAGCTGTGAGAAGGCTTGAAAGTAGGCAAATCCTGCCAGTGCCAGTCCGGCTTGAGCGGGTAGCTTGTAGCGTGCCATGCGCTAAACTCCAGTGAGCAGATGACCGAGCGGCGACTGGGCAAAGTCTGCCTGTAAGCGGCCGGCCGACCAGAGGCCGTGCAGTCGCCAGGCGTGATGACCGATAAAAAGGCTAAAACCAATCAGGCCGCTGGTTCGCCAGTGTGACCAGGCAGTCCAAGGCGCCTGGCGCCGCGTGATCAGTTCTACAGCCAGATGAAGCAGCAGCCCCAGCCACAGCAGCAGCAGCAGCGGACTTAGCAGATGATAGCTGAGCGCCGTTGCCCAGTTGCCCTGCGCGATCGCGCTGAGCGAACGGGTTAGCCCCCAGGTAGGACAGGGAATGCCGGTTAGCGCCTTGAGCGGACAGCCCCAGAGCGCTAGCGGATAGCCCAGCCGCAGTGAGTTCCACCAGAAGGCAGGCAGCAGCAGACAGCCTAAGCTGCCCCAGCGCAAATATCGCCCCGTGCGTGAGTATCGCTGCCTCATAGACCCCTGACTAAAACCAGCCTTGTTTATTGAGAATGTAGGTGCTGACAAATTCGGCATCGGTTTTCACCAGGTACATAATGCCTTCAATTAGGCCAATGACGCCCATCACCGCGCCTCCCGCACCGCAGGTCAAAACTGTGACCAGCAGCATGATCAGGCCCTCGGTGGTGTAGCCCAAAATAAACTTGTGAATGCCAAAAGCCCCCAGAATGATGCCGCAAATGCCGGCGACGATTTTCTTATCAGCGCCTTCGCCCGGATTCGTCATGATAGGTTACTCTTTGTAAATTCGACAGCTGAGCCAGCTGCTGAGCGCTGACTGCTCTCAGCTTTCCCAATCAAAAAAAGTTTCAACAAGAAAGCTGCTCCAAAGGGTTAATCAGCTTCGCGGGTGGCGAATCCGGAGAGGACTATCTGATGGCTGACGAGTCAAGGGTGCGTTGCGCTATCCGCCGAGCAGAAACAGGCCCAGCATGGTGACGCTATTCCAGGTGCTATGCAGCAAAATTGGGGCTAGCAGATTGCGCGATCGCGTATAGATAAAGCCAAGCGCTGCGCCTAGGACCGTCAGCGGCAGAATCTCAGAAAAGCTGAGGTGCGCGGTAGCGAAGATCAGGCTGCTGAGGCCAATTGCGCCCCAGACGGGCAGGTAGCGCGTCAGCGACGGCAGCAGAAAGCCGCGAAACAACACCTCTTCAAACAGGGGGGCGGCGATTGAGGCCGTCAGGAAAAACAGCAACAGCGCGACGCCATCGCTTTCTTCTAGCACCGTCTGCAGCAGCGGGTTGCTGCCGCCCA
>JAAHIA010000047.1 GCA_010671975.1 Leptolyngbya sp. SIO4C1
CATCAATCAGCCGACGGCGCAGCGACTCCGTTTCACCCATAAGCAGCCGGCGCGCCACGTAGGGGTAAGCAATCTCAACAATCTTAAACGCCGGATTGAGCGTCAGCGCTAGCCCTTCCTGCGTCACCAGCGAGCGAATAATCAGCGCAAACTTAGCCGGCACTCGGAAAGGATACTCATACATGATTTCCGAGAACTTGTCGGTGATGCTCTTAAAGTTGAAGCTGCCGACGCTAGCCCCCACCGCGTCTTGAAAGACAATCTCCAGCGCTGGGATAATCGGGCGAATATCGGTCTCGGGCGTCAGAAAGCCCAGCTTGACAAAATCCACTGCTAGCAGGTCATAGTCCTGATTGATCAGATGCACGACTGAATCTACCAGCGTCTCTTTCATCTCCTGGCTGAGCTGATCCATCATGCCAAAGTCGATGTAGGCCATGCGACCGTCAGCTAGGGCAAACAGGTTGCCAGGGTGCGGATCGGCGTGGAAGAAGCCAAACTCTAGCAGCTGTCTCAGCCCGGCGCTGACGCCAATCTCAATCAGCGTATCGGTATCTAACCCGGCCTGCCGCACTCGCTCTAGATCGGTCAGCTTGAAGCCATCAATCCACTCCAGCGTCAGCACGTGCTGGCTGCTGTAGCGCCAGTAGATATCAGGCACTTTGACCACCGGGTCGTCTTGGAAGTTAGCAGCAAACTTTTCAGCATTGCGGCCCTCGTTGAGGTAATCAACTTCTTCAAACAGCTTGCTGCCAAATTCATCGACAATCAGCGTCAGATCGTGGCCTAGGTTTAAGGGTAAAAACGGCGCCAGCCAGCCAGCCGCCCAGCGCATGATGTAGAGATCACGACAGATAATTGGCAGCAGGTTAGGCCGCTGCACCTTAACAGCCACCTCTTCACCGCTGTAGAGCCGGGCGCGATAGACCTGACCCAGGCTGGCAGCTGCCACCGGCTCTGCTGACAGGCGACTAAAGACTTCCTCAGGCGTGCGCCCTAAATCGGCCTCAATAATGCGGTAGGCAATCTCATTCGGGAAGGCCGGCAGCCGATCCTGCAGCTTTACTAGCTCATCAAGAAAGTCGGGGCGAATCAAATCAGGACGGGTTGAGAGCGCCTGGCCAACCTTGATAAACGTAGGGCCAAGGTTGGTTAAAATCCGCCGCAGCTGGGCCGCGCGCCGGCTGCGATTGGTTTCTTCACGCTTAAACCAGCGATCGAGCTGCAGACCAAGTACAAAGCCGCCTAGCATCCAGCTGACGGCCAGCGTTCGCCAAAGAATTGTCCAGGGTCGGCGACGATAGTAGGCTGCGATCGCAACCGAGTCATATCGACGCATCTGGTGTGGGTCAGGTTGTCTCACTACGCTTATAAACCTCCAAACTGCCATGCCAAACCACAGTCGAGGGTCGAATGACGCATCGGAGCTAACGCAGTAAACGCGAGACGGCCAGCATCCTTGAACCCTCGCCAAATGCTGGAGCTGCTCTCACTGTCCAGCTCAGAGCTGCACTGTTCACAACTCTGTTAATGACAGTATACAAAAATACAAATAACTTTGCGATTGAAGATTTGATGATGTAAGGATTGGGATCGGCTACGCTACCCAGCCAAGATTGCGGCTTTGAGTCCGTAGACGACCCGCTCCTGCTGCTCCGGCGTCAGCTCAGGAAACATCGGCAGTGAGAGCACCTGCTGCGATGCCTGCTCGGCTTGAGGAAAGCTGCCCGGGCCATAGCCAAGCTCGGCGTATACCGGCTGGTGGTGTAGCGGCAGCGGATAGTAGACCATGGTCAGAATGCCCTGGGCCTGCAGTGCGGCCCGAACGCGATCGCGCTCCTCACCGGTGGCCTGATGCAGCCGCAGCGTGTACTGATTCCAGACATGGGTGCTGCCTGCGGGCGCGCTGGGGCAGATCACCTCGTCAATGGGGGCTAGCAGCTGGTGGTAGCGCTCGGCGACGGTGGTACGGCCCTGATTCCAGCGGTCGAGGTAGCGCAGCTTAATTTGCAGAATGGCGGCCTGCACCGTATCTAAGCGGCTGTTAATACCAACCGACTCGTGGTAGTACTTCACCCGGCTGCCGTGCTCGCGCACGATTCGCGCCGCCTCGGCCAGCTCAGGCAGGCGCACCGTCAGCGCCCCGCCGTCGCCGCAGCCGCCCAAATTCTTGCTAGGAAAAAAGCTAAAGCAGCCAAAGTCGCCCATGCTGCCCACCCGCTGCCCCTGCCAGGTAGCGCCGGTGGCCTGAGCGCAGTCTTCAATCACCGGCAGCCGATGCGCCACCGCAACTGCCATCAGCCGGGTCATATCCACCGGACAACCAAACAGATGCACCGGCATGAGCGCCTTCGTGCGCTCAGTGATGGCTGTCTCAATCTGGTCAAGATCTAGGTTGAACGTGTTGGGATCAATATCTACAAACACCGGCGTGGCACCGACCGCGCTGATGGTCTCAGCCGTGGCAATAAAGGTAAAAGGCGAAGTAATCACCTCATCGCCCGGGCCAATCTCTAACGCACGCAGCGCCAGATAGAGCGCATCGGTGCCCGAGTTGCAGGCCACGCACTCAGGCGAACCTACATAGGCCTTGAACGCTTGTACAAACTCCTCAACCTGCGGTCCATTAATGTAGCGCCCGGAAGCCAGCACGTCTAAGACCGCTGTGCCGACTTCGGCCTCAATCGTGGCATACTGCTGCGTTAAATCAAGCGGAGGAATAGTAGTCACGCGATCGCACCAAGCTAAGTCTGAGCTGAATTACTGATTATCTGACCTCATTATTGGCTGATAGGCTTCGGTTTGCCCATAGCCGCTGTTCTAAACACCGTCACAAACTCCGTATGATGAAACCGGACAGCTAGGGTCCCATTCTAGGGGAAGACAAGGTGAATACAGAAATCATTGAGCTCGATCCCATTCGCATTGCCTGGGCGCTAGGGCTAATGGGGGCCGCCATTGGCCTGACCGCCTGGCAACAGCTAGGGCTAGTCGGGACGCTGGCGATTGCTACGCTGCGCACCGTGGCTCAGCTCTTTGCGGTTGGGCTATTTCTATCTATCATCTTTGCTTTGAGAAGCCCCTGGCTGGTGCTGCTGGTGCTAGCGGTCATGCTCACCGTTGCCGCCCTCACCGCTCGCAACCGCATTGGCAAAGACCTGCCGCGACTGCTGCCCTGGCTGTGGGGCGCAATTTTTACCAGCGCTGCGCTGACGATTAGCTACACCACGCTAGCCGTTGTCCGCCCTGATACCTGGTACGAGCCGCGCTACCTGATTCCGCTGACCGGCATCGTCTTTGGCAACGCCATGAACGCCGCCTCAATTGCGGGCAATCGGCTCGTCAGCGCGCTATGCAACAGCCGAGTTGAGATAGAAACGCATCTGAGCTTAGGGGCAACCCCCGAGCAGGCGATTGCTGGCTATCGTCGCGAGGCAATCAAAGCCGGGCTGATTCCCACCGTGAATGCCATGATGGTCGTCGGGCTAGTGACGCTGCCGGGTATCATCACCGGTCAGCTGTTAAGCGGCGTCGATCCGCTGAACGCGGCGCTGTATCAAATGCTGATTATGTTTATGCTGGCGTTTTCGACACTCACGGCAGCGGTGCTGACTACCTACGGCATTAAGCGACAGTTCTTCAACGCAGCAGCTCAGCTGGTGGAGCCTCGGCGCTAAGATTTTATTTGAAAATGAAATACCCGCAGATCGAGTTTTGACTTCGCTCAACGCTCAAAATTGACAGGTTGTTTGCAAGAGAGCACCCTAACCCTGCGGGCGGCTCAGCGCTTCACATAGCCATCTAAATCAGGCTTATATCGGGCGATGAAGCCGCCCTGGTTGTCGTACAGCTCGATCGGCAGCTGGGTTTGTTTGCCAATATTGGTAATGCGCTCAAGCATGTTGTTGGCCTGATAGACCATTTGCTGATTGGCATTAGGAGCCGGGCGCTGCGTCGGCGGCGTGATGGAGAGTTCAACCAAGTTGTCGTAGCCGGAGGCAATATTGACGCGCACGTTACCATTTTTCATGCTGTAGGTGCAATACTGCAGAGCGCTGCCGCAGACGCTGTTAAAGCTGTTGCTGGCTTTTTGAAATCTCATGGCCAGTCGCAGATTCTCTTGAGCATCGGCCAGCGAAGATTCGTAAGTTTTAACCAGCGTTTGGGCTTCTGAGGAGCGGGCGGTGCCTTGGGGAATGCCTTTGGCCTGGGTGAGGGCATCGCGCCAGTTAAGCAGGGCCAGCGTCCACTGATTGTCAGTCTCGTAGCGGCGGGCTTCGGAGGCGTAGCGGACCGCTTCGTTGTAGAACTGATTCGCAACGCGCTCTTGGCGAGTGCGAGTGCGCACCTTACCTAGCTCAGTATCGTACTTAGGCAACAGCTTTTGGGCCTCGCCATAGGCCAGTGTACCCTGCGGAATCTGCCTGAGCTGACGAACAGCGTTCTCCCAAGATCGCAGGGCGGTTTCCCAAGCTTCAAGCGAGGTGGCTTTTTCAGCTAGCTTAGTAGCCAGCAGGGCGGACTGCAGCGCCTGATTGACGCTGTTGTCGGCAGCTTGTTCGGCCGCGATGCGGCCTTCAATGGTTTTAAGATTGTTGCGATATTCAGTGAGCTTAGGAGCAACAATCTCATCGTGGATGGTGCTGTCAGTCGAGATGGTTTCTAGCTGGGCGATCGCAGCGCGCCATTCGTCAGCCACCGACTGCCAGTGCTCGATCGGGTGAGGCGGTGACTGGCTGGCTTCAGCCGCTTGGGTAGCCTCTTGCTGCGCAGCAATGACGCTATCAAGATCATCCACCTCACTTTGATAAATAGCCAGCAGCGCCTGTGCCTCATCTCGGTGGGCCGACCAGGGGGGAATGGGCCGCAGCTGATTCACAGCCGTTTTGAGCTGCGATCGCATATCTAAGACCGTCTGCGGCGGCGGATTGTTGCTCAGCTCTAGCCGAGCGGCTTCGCCCAGCGCCTGAGCCTTGGCAATGCGATCGCAGCGGCCAAACGTGCAGGGACGGGTAATGAAATAGCCTAGGCCGCCCACCACGACCGTAGCCAGCACGCCAATCGCCAGCGATCGCGACGCTACAGGGAGCTCAAACTGGCGCCGGTTTGGCGTACCGCTAGCCACATCTGCCTGATCGACGGCGGCTACCTCGGGCGCATCGTCTGAGGCCGGCTCAGCCTCTAGTGCACCGCCCCAGAGCGCGTCAGCCTCGGCTTCGAGCTCGCTGGAGGTAAGCTCCGGTGCTTCTGACTCAGCCGGAGGGTGCAGCGCGTCCCCGTATGCGCTATCGGGTATATCGTCAGGCTCACGAGCACCGTAGTAGCCTGGCGCGCCAGGCATAACTTCTGTATCTTCTTCGGCTTCGCTGTAAGCGATGGTTTCATCAGTAAAGCCGCCATTGAGACTGTCGTCTGGGTCAAAGGCGATATTTGTGCCGGTGTCGCCAATATCTTCCCAGGAGGCGTCCGCATCGTTTGCTAACGTATCGGGAAAGGCCGGCTCAAACGTATTGGCCTCGGCGTCAGCCAGTGACTTTTCGCCAAACACGGCCTCAAATCCTTCGCTTAGCTGCCAGCTAAAGCGGTGCATGTCTTTGGGCTGACCAGCCCCGGCCTGCTTTAAATAGAGTTGAATCACCAGCTCATCGCTATCGGCCATCAGATCTGAGGCTTCATCCGGCAGCCCAGATTCGGTCAGCTGCTGGCGAATCAGCATTTCGGTTTGCTCGAATATTTCAGCTGAGCGGGCGGGCTGCCCATCGCCATACTCCACGAGCACCATCAGCTTGCCCCGGTTAATAACGCAGCGGACCGTCGCTGGCTGCTCAAGCTGGCGGCTGAGCTGATCAGCCGTGCGCTGAGCTAGCTGAGTTAGGGTCAATGCTGATACAGAAGAGCCCACTGAGGGGTTTACCGAGGGGTTCATAGCCGTTTCCTCAAGCAGACAAAGCTGATACCGCAGCCGTTAAGCCACATCTTTTGAAGGATTCTAACGTATCAGCAAAAGCTACTTTAGCGGTAAAGGGCTAAAGTGGCAAAGCCTTTGAGCGGCACTGATCGGGCTCCCAAAAAAAGCGGGAAGCCTGACTGCTGCAGTGCTTCCCCAGCTGGGTGAACAAATTTTTTCAGCCCTTAAAAAGGCAATTGACCTCATTTTGGCCAACGATTAAAGGAACGTCAAAAGACGGCTGGTCAATTTTGCGACACATTTTTGCGACACATTGGTGATAAAGCGAGAGATCGAGCGTCAATGGTGAAAGGGAATGGTGATCAGCGGTAGCGCCGCGAACAGCAGCCAAAGCCAGCTGCCTAACTGCCGTGGAGCAGGCTGCCAGCCTTTATTGAGTAAGGCTTCAACGCGCTCCTGCAGGCGCAGATTCACGATATTGCAGCTAAAGGCTGCGGCATGAGGCTGGGTCTGCAGCCAGGGCGCTCGGGCTACCTCAACCAGCGATTCGGCGAGCAGCAGCGGCTCGGTCTGAGCAGCGGCCCAACAGTCGGCACGAATTTCGCGCAGCAGCAGCAGCTCCTGCCAGAGGCGCTCAGTCTGAGGGAGCCAGCCGGTTAGCGCTTTTAGCCAGCCCAGCCAGAAAAACCAAAAGGTATCGCGATAGTGGTGGTGACCGGCTTCATGTAGCAGCACTGCCCGCAGGTGAGCTTCGTCAAGCAGGTCAACGAGGCCCTGACTCACCACAAGCTCAGGCTGCCAAAAGCCGATCTGGGCGCTGTAGGGCAGCTCCAAATCAAGCAGGCGACAGCGGTAGCCTAGCAGCGTGATCAGCGGCTGCTGCCGCACCGAGCGCAGCGACCGCCAGGCAGCGATCGCAAGATAGCCCATCCAGCCTAGCGCCAAGACTAGCAGCCCGATGGCCCCACTGTAGGTAGACCAGCCCTCCCAGTAGGTCACCATCTGGCCCGATGGCCCCATGCAGAGAATTGCGATCGCGCTGGTCGTCAGCAGCAAAATTGGTACCAGAAAGCTCAGCAGCGCCCGGTGCCAGCGCTCAACCACGGTTCCCTGCGATCGATAGCTCAGCCGCCAGCCGCAGGCCAGCCCCAATGCCGCGAGCGTCAGTGTTAGATGCATCATGGCTGCTCCTGCTGATGGCGCGCCGCCTGAATTTGCTGATTGATTGCATCGAGCTGCGCTAGGCTAGCCGCATCTAGCGTGTCGGCAAAAGCGGCCACAATATCGGGGTTGCTCAGCGCTAAGAACTGCTTCAGCTGCCGCTGCGCCCGGACTATCTGCATATCGGCCTTAGAGACCCTCGGCTGCCAGCAAAACGCACGGCCCTGCTTGCGGCGCACCAGCCAGCCCTTTTTCGCCAGCCGATGCAGCACCGTCGTCACCGAAGCGTAGGCTAGCTCGCGGTCCGGGTCGCTTAGAATCTGCTCATGCACGTCGCGCACGGTGGGCGAGCCTAGCTGCCAGACAAGCTCCATTATCTCGGCCTCGAGTGGACCCAGCTGTGTTTGACGGGGCACGTAGTCAGGGAAAGGCGGCATAGGCTCAACAGCAGAAGGCGCTAGCATCGGTATGAGTGAATATCATATCAAACTGTTTATAGCTGGACTGCCTATGAATATTTTGATCGTCGAAGATGAGCCAGAAATTGCCGAACTGATTCAGCTATATCTGGGCAAAGAAAATTTTAACTGTCAGGTCTGCGCCGATGGGTTGGCCGCAATTGAGATCTTCAAGTCATTTCAGCCCGATCTAATGGTTTTAGATCTAATGCTGCCCGGCCTAGACGGGCTTGAGGTCTGCGCTCGCATTCGGCAGCAGCCGGGCCCCAAAGATCCTTACATTCTGATGCTGACGGCCAAAGGCGAAGAACTCGATCGGATTATTGGCCTCTCGACCGGCGCCGATGACTATATGGTCAAGCCTTTTAGCCCGCGTGAGCTGGTAGCTCGCGTACGTGCCCTGCTGCGCCGCAGCCTGCGCCAAGGCGGTCAGGCTCCCTCCCAGACCTACCGAACAGCTCACTTCACGGTTGACCTCGATCAGCGCGTTGCCCTTCAGCAGCAAGGTAGCGGCGCCGAGCCGATTGAGCTCACCCCGCTGGAGTTTGATTTACTCGCCACCTTCATGAGCTATCCTGGCCGCGTCTGGAACCGCGCCCAGCTGATCGAAAGGCTTTGGGGGGACGAATTCTTTGGCGATGAGCGCGTCGTCGATACTCATATCGCCCGACTGCGCAAAAAGATTGAGCCGGATTCATCGCAGCCAACGTTTATTAAGACAGTGATTGGGGTGGGATATCGATTTGAAGACGAAAGTTAATATGTCCAAACCCCTCCCTCTCCGCACCCGTCTCCTCTTCTCCCACCTGATCGTCATGGCTGTCGCCATCATCGCCCTGGCTGCGGTCAGTCGACTCTACACGCCGCGCTATTTCGTCATCCGCTTAGAGCGGCTAGAAGGTCGGGGGGTGCGGGTGCAGCACATTCGCGGGCAGCTGCTGGAGGGCTTTACGGATGCTTGGCGACGGGGCATGCTCTGGTCGATTGTGCTGGGCGGCGGCGCGGCAGGCGGGATTAGCTATCTACTATCGCGGCGGATTATTCGACCGCTAACGCGGATGGAGGCAGCAACGCAGCAGTTTGCGGCTGGGGATTGGACGGCGCGCGTGCCACCTTTAGATATTCCGGAGCTAAATCAGCTAGGCAATAGCTTTAACCGCATGGCTAGCGACCTGGAAGGGGTAGAGCAGCGTCGCCGTGAGCTGGTGAGCGACCTGACGCACGAGCTGCGAACGCCGCTCACCATCGTCAAAGGCTATCTTGAGGGGCTGAGCGACGGTACGCTGTCGGCTTCGCCAGAAACCTACAATCGGCTAGTGCGTGAGACCACGCGGCTGCAGCGCCTGGTAGAAGACCTGCAGGAACTCTCTAAGCTAGAGGCCGGCTACCTGCCAATTCACCAGCAGCGGCTGGCGCTGGGCAGACTGATTGAGCAGGTGGTGCGACGGTTTCGCGATCAGCTCTCAGAGGCAGATAAGCGCGAGCTAATCGTCTCGATACCGGCAGGGCTGCCACCGGTTCAGGCCGATCCGGCGCGAGTCGAGCAAATCTTGGTGAACCTGCTGAGCAATGCGCTGCGCTATACGCCAGCCGGTGAGATCAGCGTGACCGCCTGGGCAGCTACGCCCTACGTGTGGGTGGCGATCGCAGATTCTGGCATTGGCATTGCCCCAGCCGACCTGCCCCACGTGTTTGAGCGCTTCTGGCGCGCCGATCGCTCGCGCAACCGCGACTCGGGCGGCACCGGCATTGGCCTAGCCATTTGTAAACGATTAGTTGAGCTGCAGGGCGGGAGTATCAAAGTTGACAGTAAGCTAGAGGAGGGTAGCGTATTTAGTTTTTCACTGCCCCAGTTTCTTGAAGCCTAACCTCACCGCGATCGAGATCACAGCTTCGCCTACGTAAACGTCGTACATCTGGTGATAGCTTTTTAACCGTTGCGATTGCGGGAATTTATGTCGCCTTCTGTGCCGCGTATGTCAGACTATCGATCTTCTAGCCGCGATGCCCGCCTTAAAAAGCTGTGCGAGGCCGATCAGCTGTTTCGCGATCGCTACGAGGTTGTTCGTATTTTAGGACGCGGCGGCTTTGGGGTGACGCACCTAGCCCGCGATCAGATGCTGCCGGGCTCACCCCTGTGCGTGATCAAGCAGCTCTTTCCTAAAGTCAATAACCCAATCGCGCTAGAGCGCGCCAAGCAGCGCTTTCGGCGAGAAGCCCGAATTCTTGGCAGGCTGGGCAGCCATTCTCAGCTGCCGATGCTGCTCGACTACTTCACTTTTAAGGGTGAATTTTATTTGGTTCAAGAGTACATTCACGGTGAAACCCTCAGTAAGGAGATCCGCAAGTCTGGGGCACAGGGCGAAACTCAGGTGAAACAGTTTCTACATGAGATTATGCCCGTTGTGAAATATATTCACCGCAGCCACGTAATTCATCGCGATATTAAGCCGCCTAATATCATTCGCTGCCGGGACGATCAGCGGCTGGTGCTGATTGATTTTGGCGCTGTGCGCGAATGTTTGAACAACGATACGGAGCCTGACGATGCCGACTCGCTGATGACTCAGTTTGTCGGCACGATGGGGTTTGCGCCACCCGAGCAGCTAGCGCTGCGGCCCTCGTACGCCAGCGATATCTATGCGCTAGGCGTCACCTGTCTCTATTTGCTGACCGGCAAGTCGCCGATGGAGTTTGAAGTCGATCCGCAGACGCACGAGCTGCGCTGGCAAAAGTCGATTCATCTGACGCCGCACTTCTTTAAAATTCTCAGTAAGATGCTGCGCACTGACTTAGATGAGCGCTTTCGCAACATTGAGGAACTGGAGCGAGCGCTGGATTTAGAACCGCACTACAGCAGCTTAGAAGACTGCTTAAACACGGTACAAAAGCCACCGAGCCGCGAAGATAACAACGCCGATGTCAGCAGCTACAAAACGCCCACTCAGCGACGGGCAGCCGCCATCCGCCAGTGGAATAATCGCCGTAAGCTAAAAGAGCATTCGCGCCACGGCCTAGGGCCAACTGCCTTTCGCCTGTAGCCGGTTTGGCGGCCTAGACGGCCACAAAGTTGACCAGCTTACCGGGCACCACAATCACCTTCTTAATCGTCTTACCCTCTAGGTATCGCTGAGCAATGTCTGAGTCTTTGGCATACTGCTCTAGCGCCGCTTTGTCAGCCCCCGCCGGCACCTGAATTGTGCCGCGCGTTTTGCCCATAATCTGAATCACCAGCGTAATTTCGTCCGCTACCAGGGCAGCGGCTTCACAGGCAGGCCAAGACTCATGGTGCACCGACTCAGAGAACCCCAGCTGATGCCAGAGTTCTTCAGCAATGTGGGGGGCAAAGGGCGCGAGCAGCAGCACCAGCGTTTGCATGCCTTCGGCGTAAACGGGGCTATCGGTAGCTTTGGCATCGCTGAGCGCGTTGCTCAGCTTCATCAGCTCTGAAACCGCCGTATTAAACTGATAGTCGCCTTCGATATCCTCAGTCACAGCTTTGATGGCAGTGTGAACAGCGCGGCGCAGATCTTTTTCGGCCTTGCTGAGGCTGGCCTGGTCGATTTTGGCTTGGTTAATTTTATCAACGCGGGACGGCTGACCCTGCGCGTCGATAAAGCCAGTGACCAAGCGCCAAACTCGATTCAAAAAGCGAGACTGTCCTTCGACATCGGCATCATCCCATTCCAAATCTTTCTCAGGCGGTGCTTTGAAAAGGATGAACATGCGAGCCGTGTCTGCCCCGTACTTTTGGATCACCTCTGCCGGAGCCACGCCGTTGCCTTTCGATTTAGACATCGTGGCATAGAGCCGCTCTAGCGGTTCACCCGTCTCTGGATCGCGCGGATCGTCAGGATTGACCAGATGAGACGGCACCCATTTATCTTTGCCGCCTTTGTTGGGGTTCAAATAGGTCAGACCCTGCACCATACCCTGCGTCAGCAGCCGCTGAAAGGGCTCATCGAAGTTCAGCAGACCGCGATCGCGCAGCACTTTCGTAAAGAACCGCGAATAGAGCAGGTGCAAAATCGCATGCTCGATGCCGCCGACATACTGATCAACCGGCAGCCAGCGGTTGGCTTTCTCAGGCTCGAACACCTGCTGGTCATTCTGGGCATCGGCATAGCGCAGAAAATACCAGGATGAGTCAATAAAGGTGTCCATCGTATCGGTCTCGCGCTTGGCCGGTGCGCCGCAGCTGGGGCACTCGCAGTTGACCCAGTCTTCTAGCTTGGCCAGCGGCGACGCGCCGCGTCCGGTCAGTTCGATATTTTCGGGCAGCGCTACCGGCAGCTGATCGTCCGACACCGACACCGCCCCACAGTCGTCGCAGTACACCATCGGAATCGGCACGCCCCAGTAGCGCTGCCGCGAAATCAGCCAGTCGCGCAGGCGGTAGTTGGTGGTGCCAGTACCCTTGCCGTTAGCCTCTAGCCACCGAATCGCCGCTTCGACGCTTTCGCCTTCGCCCTTGCCCGCCGGAATGCCGTCGAGCGGCCCAGAATGCACCATGACGCCCTCATGCGGGAAGGCTTCGGTCATCGTCTCAGCGTCGAGCGTTTCACCCTCAGGCTGCACGACCACATGAATCGGCAGGCCAAACTTTTTCGCAAACTCAAAGTCGCGCTGGTCGTGCGCCGGGACGGCCATAATCGCGCCCGTACCGTAGTCCATCAGTACGTAGTCGGCAATCCAGATGGGAATCGGCTCGCCGTTGACTGGGTTAATGGCGTTGCTGCCGGTCCAGACACCGGTTTTTTCGCGATTTTCAGCCGTGCGGTCGATGTCGCTCATGGTCGCAGCTTCGGCCCGGTAGGCTGCGATCGCAGCTGCTTGCCCCGCCGTGGTCAGCGTTTCGACCAGCGGATGCTCCGGTGAGAGCACCATAAAAGTCGCACCCCAGAGCGTATCCGGGCGGGTGGTATAGACCCCAATCTCGTCGCCGCCCTCGGTTGTGAAACTGACCTGCGCCCCGGTCGATTTACCAATCCAGTTAGCCTGCATCAGCTTGACCCGCTCCGGCCAGCCCGGTAGCTTGTCTAGGTCGCTCAGCAGCTGCTCGGCATAGTCCGTAATCTTGAGGAACCACTGGCGCAGCAGCTTGCGCTCAACCAGCGCGCCCGAGCGCCAGGAGCGGCCTTCGCTATCAACCTGCTCATTGGCTAGTACGGTCTGGTCGATCGGATCCCAGTTCACCGCTGCTTCTTTTTGATAGGCCAGCCCCGCTTTGTAAAACTGTAGGAAAATCCACTGCGTCCAGCGGTAGTAGTCTGGGGAACAGGTGGCGACTTCGCGATTCCAGTCATAGGAGAGCCCGAGTTCCTTGAGCTGCTCGCGCATCTGAGCAATATTTTGATAGGTCCACTTTGCGGGCGGCACGCCGCGATCGATGGCGGCATTTTCAGCCGGTAGGCCGAAGGCATCCCAGCCCATCGGGTGCAGCACCTGATAGCCCTGCATCCGCCGCACGCGCGCCACCACGTCGGTGATGGTGTAGTTACGCACATGGCCCATGTGCAAATTGCCCGACGGATAGGGAAACATCGACAGGGCGTAGAATTTTTTCGGGGTCTCGTCCGTCAGCGGCGGCGTTTGGTCTAGCCCCTGCTCGGCCCAGATCTGCTGCCACTTTTTCTCAATGTCTGCAGGGGTATAGCGAGACTCCACGCTTCAGCTCCTAACTTTCGACGGTCTTCTTGCCTATTCTAGACGTTCTTCTTGCCTATTCTAGAAGCTAGCGATCCGTCTGGAACACTCTGTCTTAAGGTATCTACCCGAGAATGCTCGAAGTTTTTGTCTACGGTACGCTGAAGCCCGGTGGCTATTACCATCAGCAGTACTGCGCACCCTACCTGACTGAGGCGATTCCAGCCTTGGTCAAAGGCCAGCTCTATCACCTGCCGCAAGCTGGCTATCCCGGGATGACGCTTGGCGATGACTGGGTGCAGGGCTATCTGCTGCGCTTTGTTGAAAGGCAAGTGCTAGCCGGTCTAGACGCGCTAGAAGACTATCAGCCAGGCCGGCCAGCCGCGATGAATGAATATGTGCGATCGCAGATTCAGGTATTTGACTCGCAGCAGCAGCCGCTGGCTTGGGCCTGGGCCTACTTTATGTCAGCCGAGCGGGTGCGCCAGCACCAAGGTCGCTACCTAGCAGATGGCCACTGGCCGCTGCCGTAGCATTCGCGGGGGGATCATGTCACACTAGGAGCCTACCCTCAGGCGGTCAAACGACAGGTCTGACGGGTTGTATCGTAGGCTCTATCTCTTGATTCCTCAGCATGCTCAGCGACATTAAAGCCATTGCCGACAAGATCGCCCCTCGTCTGTTAGAAATTCGTCGCCACATTCACAGCCATCCCGAACTCAGCGGGCAAGAATATCAGACAGCTGCTTACGCGGCAGGCGTTGTTTCTTCCTGCGGCTTTCACGTGCAGGAGATGGTGGGTAAGACCGGGGTGGTTGCTGAGCTGCCAGGGTCAGGAGACACTTCTAAAGTATTGGCCATTCGCACCGACATGGACGCCCTGCCGATTGTTGAAAAAGCCGAGCTGCCCTTTACCTCCAAAAATTTAGGCATGATGCACGCCTGCGGCCACGATGTGCACACTGCCGTGGGCCTGGGCGCGGCGATGATCTTAGCCGAGCTTGACTGTCAGTTTCCAGGCACGACTCGGTTTCTCTTTCAGCCCGCTGAGGAGACGGCTCAGGGCGCAAAGTGGATGATCGAAGACGGGGTGATGCAGGATGTCGAAGCTATTTTGGGGCTGCATGTGTTTCCCTCGATTCGCGCGGGTCACATTGGCCTGCGTCAGGGCGCCCTCACTGCTGCAGCTGATGATCTAGAAATTTTGATCTATGGCGAATCGGGCCACGGCGCTCGGCCGCATGAGGCCGTCGATGCGATCTGGATTGCCACGCAGGTTGTGACCACGCTGCAGCAGTCTATCAGTCGTACGCTCAACCCGCTGCATCCGGTGGTGCTGACAATTGGTCAGATTTCAGGTGGGCGCGCCCCCAACGTGATTGCTGACCAGGTGCGACTGACCGGCACGGTGCGATCGCTCCACCCCGACGTGCATCAGCAAATCCCCGACTGGATTGACAAGATTGTTGCGGGCGTTTGCCAGGCCCACGGTGCCAGATACGACATTAACTATCAGCCGCGCGTGCCCTCAGTGATGAATGACCCAGTTCTGACGCACCTGGTCGCTGACTGCGCACAGGCAGCCCTTGGGGAAGACTACATCGAATGGATCGCCGAGCCTTCACTCGGGGCAGAAGACTTTGCCCTCTACACCGAAAAGATTCCCGGGACGATGTTTCGACTGGGGGTTGGCTTCCCAGATAAAACCAACTATCCGCTGCATCATCCCCAGTTTGAGGTAGATGAGCGATCGCTGCTTGCAGGCGTCGTGACGATGGCCTACAGCGCCTATCAGTTTTGGCAAAAGCTATCGGGCCACTAAGCAGGTGCTCTAGCAAAGTGTGAGTTTATAGAAGCGATCGCAGCCGCTAAAGCGCTGCTCATCGGATATCTTCACTCACACGCCGACCCGCTGATACGTGCTTCACTGAAGACAGGCCGCACCTCCCTCCCCTTCCCAAGGGGAGACGCCGCAGGCAGAGGGGTCCTCGGTCGGTAGCGCCAGAGGCTGAGGACCCCCTGTGGTCCCCCTTTGAAGGGGGACAGGGGTGATCGCGAGGTCTCACGAGGGATCGAACGGTTTAGCGGCGTGGGGTAGCCGGGTACGCTAGCGGCATGACTGAAATTTTCAACAAGCACTGTGAAAAGGCCAAACGTCAGCGCCTGCGGAATCAGATGCCCAAAGCAGAAATTATCTTGTGGAGCAGGCTGCGGCGCAGGCAGATAGCAGGGGTCAAATTTCGCAGACAGTACAGCGTAGATCGCTTTGTGCTCGATTTTTACTGCCCGGCGCTGAAGCTAGCGATAGAGGTCGATGGTCCGACGCATGACGGCGCAGCGGCTCAGGCATATGACCAAAGGCGACAGCAGTTTATCGAAGGGTTTGGCCTTCAGTTTTTGCGCTTTACTAACAGGCAGGTTTATCAAGATTTGGATGCCGTAGTGGAGACTATACTATCGAAAAGTCTTGGAGCTTCAGAAAGGCTAGTTTTAGAAAGACTAGTCTTCTTTGGGTTTCACTTTTGAGCTGTTCTAAACAAAAAGAACTAAGAGAAAGCTCAAAAACCCAAAAAATTTTAAGCGCTTCGCGCTAAGACAGTGCAAAGCGCAAGAGAGCAAAAGGGTAAAGGGCTACGGAAGAGCCCTGGGCGCAGAACATACAACTCGAAAACCGATAAAGTTGATGTGGAGGTCGGGCGCAAAGCTGCTGCGAAACGCGGAGCCGCAATTCCTAGGATAGTCGTTCCAGGAGCCGCCACGTAGCAGCTTTCTCTCGCCAGAAGATTTCCATGCGCTACCATCAGCGGGTGCGCCTTGATAAGAGCTGTGCCAGTCATCTAAGCACCATTCCCAGACGTTGCCGTGCATGTCATATAGACCAAAGGCATTAGGCGGGAAGCTGCCAACATCGACAGTTTCCTGACGATAAATTCCCTTCAGTCCCTTACCGTATGTGCAATCGCCAGCATAGTTGACGATTTCTGGCGTAATCGTTGGCCCAAAGTAAAATGGCGTCACCGTGCCTGCTCGGCAGGCATATTCCCACTGCGCCTCGCTTGGCAGCTGATAGTCTCGTCCCGTGCGCTGCAAGAGCCGCTGACAAAACTCAACCGCCTCTCCCCAGTACACACATTCAACCGGACGCTCTGCACCCTTAAAGTGAGCTGGGTCAGCCTTTAGATCGCGCTCTACATTGTCTAACGCTGCAACGGCTTTCCACTGCGCCTGCGTCACCGCGTACTTGCCCATCCAAAACTCCGGCACCGTCACCTCGTGCTGCGGGTATTCATTCTCGCGCGCGTCTTCCTCCCCCTCAGCCGCACCCATCCTATATTTGCCGCCGGGGATGCGCACCATATCTAGCGTGGCGCCGCTGCCCAGGTCTTCAGTAAAATACGCCGCCTCGCCCGGCGTTGTTTTGATTACTTTGCCCTGCGCATCAACCCGTACCGTCTCAAAACTGAAGGTTGAATACTGCTTTACGGCCGGTTCAGGGTTACTCACAGCTGGTTTAGGTTTTGGCATGACCGGCTGCTCTGCCAGCATCAGCCGACTGCCTGTGAGTTCCTGCTCAATTGCAGCAACGTCTTCATCCTTCAGCCCCAGATGCTTTTGATAGTCCTTAAGGTCTATTAGATCATTACGGCTCGGCTCTGCCCCAGCATCTAAACATTCTGCCAGCGCTTCGCGATATTCGGCTAGCTTGCGCTGATAGTCGTGAAAGGGTTTTAGTACCTCTGCCTCAATCGCATCGGCTGCCTCGTCGCTTAGGCCGTACTGACTGCGCAGCGATCGCAGCATCCGCCGTCCCGGACGCGTAAATTTACCCTGACGCGCCAGGTTTTCAACCTTTCTGCGATATCGCAGCTCAGGCTTATCCTGTGGCGATCGCGACAGCCGGATCTTATAGCCTTCGCCCTTAAGCGTAATGATATTAGGGCTCATCACCGGCGAGGTTTCCTTGACCTTGCGGCTAGCAAACTGGTGCAGCTCATCCACCGTGATAAAGCCATCTCCATTCAGGTCCGCTGTGCCCTTCTCAATCCCTTCCACCAGATAGCGCGTGTAGAGCGACTGCCCTGACGCCTTTTCCA
>JAAHIA010000470.1 GCA_010671975.1 Leptolyngbya sp. SIO4C1
TCTACCAAGGCAAGGTATGACAGGCTACCGACGATGAGGGTGTGAAACAAGGCTGACCAGCTGTTAAACATTTGAGGGCTCCATGCTTAAGTGCTTACGACTGTGTTTGAAGTGGCAATCTTGAATTAACAGTAGCGGTCTGCATCGCGGCTGGCGTCTTCACAAAGGCTGAATCATCCTAGCTGTGAGCCTTAAAGCTGCTTTAGATAGTCTGCATAGTGAGTGCCTAGCAGCCGGTCCCAAAAGGTGAAATAAAGGCCGTAGTGCAGCGTATATCTGCGATGATGCAACAGATGATGCGCCGGACCAATTAGCCAATTGCCGAGCCAGCGATTAAGCGGTCGATAAGAAAATAGCTGAAACCCGAGATGATTGATCACAGACCAAATAGTCATGGTTGCTAAGAGCGCAGCCAGCGTAGCAAAGTGCAGCGGCACCACAAAGACCACGCCCAGTATGAACAGAGACTGAATGACGGCCTCTGGCGGATCAAAGGCAAAAGAGGTCCAAGGCGTTGGCGTTCTAGAGGCGTGGTGACCTCGATGCAGCCAGCGAAACAGGGCGCGCTGGTGAAAGGCGCGGTGTGTGAAGTAAAAGTAAGCATCCTGCAGCACAAGCACGCCAACAAAGCTGACGCCTAGATACCACAGTCCATACAGCTGCCAGCTGGTATAGAGTCGGGTCATACCGCTGTCGTAGGCCAGCATAATTAAGGCTGCGCTGAGCGCAAAGATAGCGGCTGAGCAGACAGAGAGCTTGATATCTTTGAAAATTGACTGCTGCGGCGGCGGCTGCCTGACCAGCGTAAAGCGCTTGCTCAGGCAGCGATAAAACAGCCAGTGAGCGCTACCAGCCGCCAAAAAATATCGGCCCGTAATCATGCCGCAAAAAATTAGCCAGTCAATCCAAAAAGAGCTGCGCATCGTCTGTATTCCGTGCCCCTGTTCTACGATCGCAGCTCAACAGCTGAAGACGGTTCGCTGCTCGCACCGTCTGACTGATCTGATCTTAGCAGCGGTCGGTGATGCTGAGGCAGCTCTCTGCCCTGACGATCAAAGCGACGCTGTTTCGAGCTGCGCCAGGGCGTCAAAATATCTTTGATCAGCAGTTCCTTAAACCAAACTTGCAAAACAACTGTAATCGGCAGAGCTAAAAACAGGCCTAAAAGCCCGAAAAAGACAGCAAAGCTAGCCTGCGAGATCAGCGTAATGGCCGGCAACAGCGAAACCTGTTGCTTCATCACTAGCGGCGTGAGTAAATTACTCTCTAACTGCTGAATGAGAATGTAGAGGCCAACTACCGCCAGCACTTTCCAAGGATCTTCTAAAAGCGCCAGAACAGCCGGTGGCACAACGCTCAGCACCGGTCCGACATTGGGAATAAAGGTGAGCAGCCCGGCCAGTAGGGCGTTGGCTAGCGGCAGGGGAATGTCTAACAGCGTGAGCCCGATCCAGCTTAGACCTGAGATGACAAGCATGTTAAAGAGAATGCCTTTAGTCCAGCCAACCAAAGCTTCCTCACAGCCTCTGAGAATATAAGCTGCCCGGCGCCGGTAGAACGCTGGAAAAAGCGCAAGAAAGGTTCTGCGGTAGGGGCGCGGGTTAGCCAGGAGCATCAGCGTGATAAAGATGACTAGCAGCACGTTGACAAGCAAGCCCACTGAGCTCACAAACATGACATAAAAGTTATCAAAGAGGGCAAACAGCCGATCTACTATATTAGGTAGATTTGCAGCAAGTCCCTCTAGGCGCTGTAGCTGATCGAACAGCTCAATCGGCACGCGCGACTCTAGCCAGTCTAGCCATTCCTCAGTTCTTATGACCGCTAGTGGGAGCAGCCGCAGCAGATCCCGAACCTGCTCCACAAAGGGAGGCACAATTAAAAAAATAAAAAAGGAGAGCAGGCTCACAATGGTCAGCAGCGCGAGTCCTACAGCACCCACTCGACTGAGGCGAATTTTTCCAAAGCGCAGCCGCTCAAAGCATTTAACCAGGTAGTTAAGCGCGGTGGCAAGCGCGATCGCAGCAAACACCAGCAGCAAAATAAATCGAATTTTCCAAACGATGTAGATTGCTATCAGCAGCGCCACTGAGCCAACAAAATTGCCAAACCGCACGAGCCTCCTCCTCTCCTTACCAGATTATTCAAGCATCGGACTATTCAGGCGCCGGAGTTCTCAACTGCAGCGCGAACAGGGACCCTCAGGCTAGCTGGATAGCGCCAGCTGAATTGCCGTACCTAAGCAGTACTTTAGTTTAGTTAGGAGAACTTGTTTATGTATCTAGGGTGTAGGGTTGTAGCACGGCGCATCAAGCCTGAAGGTAGAGATGCTTTGCTGCCACTTTTTATATGCTGTGATAGCGGCTTCGCTGCGTCTATTGCGGTCAAAAGGCTGAGGCTACTCACACGAGCTACTCACATTAGAAGAGGTAAAAATGCCTCTTCAGAAGGATTCAGCGTGGGCACAGGCTTCTTTAAGATAATAAGTAGAAGGTTAAAGTTAAGGGGTCAACGCTTCGGCGCAGGTTTCAAAAGGTTTTAGGACTCCGCTGAGCGCCGTTGTTTTGCCAGGTCTCTTGCGTGGGCAGGAGCTGGAATAACCTACTTGGAGATAACATTGGAGATAAGTAGATGGTAAACATTTTGAACAGAGTATCCACACGTAAAAAGTCAGGCCTCGGTCTGCTGTTAGCAGCTTCGTTAGCTGTTCTACCTGCCTGCGCTGGCCCGGAAGAAACAACGGTATCTGAAGAGGCCAACGTTACCACCGAGGAGCTGACTGAAGGCGCTGAAGGGCTGATCGGACAGTCGATCTCGACGCGAGGCGAGCTAAAGGAGGTTATTGGCGAAGCGGCCTTCCTAATGAATGAAGAAGGCACCTTCAACGGAGAGGATATTCTTGTTCTGAATGCGTCCGGAATGCCGCTGTTTGTTCCCGAAGTCGGTGACAGCGAAGTTCAGGTGACGGGTGAAGTACAGCAGCTGATTATTGCAGATATTGAGACTGAGTACGGTCTCGATTTGGATCCCGAGCTCTATGCTGATTATGAAGATAGACCGGTTATCATTGCTCAGTCCGTAGCGCTTTCCCCAGACCCGGGCGAGCTCACCTCAAATCCTGATATGTACTACAACCAGCGAATTGCGGTTGAAGGCGAGGTCGAAGAAATTCTATCGCCAACGGCCTTCACACTAGATGAAGAGCAGCTATTTGGCGGCGAAGATCTGCTAGTCATCACCCAGATGGCCACGCCTGAAACTCAGGACGACGAGATCGTGACCGTGGTTGGCGTTATGCGCCCCTATATTGCTGCTGACTTTGAGAAGGACTACGATCTGCAGTGGGATCTCTCTACGAAAGAAGAGATCGAGGCCGAGTACAGTGAGAAGCCGGTCTTTGTTGCAGACGAAGTATATCCCTCTGCAGTTCCCGAATAATTCAGCACCGCGAACGGTTAAGCCGCTAGCTTAATCTAGAAGACCAGCCCTTCAATGCTTTTGAGCAGCATCGAAGGGCTGGTCTTTTTGCTAAACTTTAGGCTCAGCTGCCTGGGCGCAGGCTCGCGCTTCGTGGATCCT
>JAAHIA010000471.1 GCA_010671975.1 Leptolyngbya sp. SIO4C1
TTTTTTCGTCAGTCTTGATCTCCCCATTGGTGACACCATCTATCAGGGCAAAAAGCTGGAATATGAGGGCATTCCCTTCTTCTCACCTGAGCTATTTGCCTATCTCAAAAATCCCAACCCCTCAAAGTTTAAGCAGTTTCGCAAGGGCGTAGCTGAGCTGCGCGAAGAAGGCGCGGTGCAAATTATGTACTCCGCTGACGAGTCGCGCCGCGATCCAATTTTGGCAGCCGTAGGGCAGCTGCAGTTTGAGGTGGTCCAGTTCCGCTTGCAGAATGAATACAATGTCGAAGCCATGGTGGAGCTGCTGCCCTACAGCGTGGCCCGCTGGGTCTCTGGCGGCTGGGCAGCGCTGGAAAAGGCGGGTCGCCTGTTTAATACGGTAACGGTCAAAGACAGCTACGGCCGGCCCGTCCTGCTGTTTCGCAATGAGTGGAACTGCCAACAGGTTGAAGGCGAGCACCCCGAGCTTCAGCTGAGCAAGACCGCTCCTGTGGTATCCGGTAAGGAGCCAGAGGCCATTCAGTAAGCCAGATATGCAAATCTATCTCGATTACAGTGCGACCACGCCACCCTGTGCTGAGGCGATTGCCGCCATGCAGGCCGCTATGCAGCAGAGCTGGGGAAACCCCTCTAGTCTGCACCACTGGGGCAATCGCGCTGCCACGGTGCTTGAGCGATCGCGGCTGCAGGTCGCGAGTTTACTGAATGCTCCGGCAGAGTCGATTGTCTTTACCGCTGGCGGCACCGAGGCAGACAACCTGGCGCTGATGGGGATGGCCCAGCGCTACCGTCGCCCGCGTCATCTGATTATCTCCAGCGTGGAGCATTCAGCTGTTTCAGAGCCGGCTCGCCTGCTAGAAACTCAGGGCTGGCAGGTCACCCGGCTGCCGGTCGATCGGCAGGGGCGAGTGCAGCCGGCGGCGCTGAGCGCTGCGCTGCAGCCCGAGACGGTGCTGGTTTCGATTATCTACGGCCAGAGCGAAGTTGGGACGCTGCAGCCGATTGCCGAGCTGGGCGCGATCGCGCAGCGTCACGGCGCGATCTTTCATACAGACGCGGTGCAAGTGGCCGGGCGCCTGCCCCTCGATGTGCAGCAGCTACCGGTCGATTTGCTGTCTCTCTCCAGCCATAAAATTTACGGTCCGCAGGGGGCCGGTGCGCTATACGTGCGTCCTGGCACCGAGCTGATCGCTTTACTTAATGGCGGCGGGCAGGAGTTTAAGCTGCGCTCTGGGACTCAAGCTGTGCCCAATCTTGCTGGCTTTGGCGTAGCCGCTGAGCTGGCTGCGCAGTCACTTCCTCAGGAAACGCAGCGGCTCATAAGGCTGCGCGATCGCTTGTTTGCTCAGCTGGCCGATATACCTGAGCTAGCCCCGACTGGCGATCGGCAGCAGCGGCTGCCGCACCACGTTAGCTTTTGTCTGCCCACGGCCGATGGTGAGCAAGTGAGCGGCAAGACCCTAGTGCGCCAGATGAATCTTGCCGGCATTGGCATCAGCGCCGGATCGGCCTGCCACAGCGGTAAGCTCACGCCTAGCCCTATTCTCAAAGCGATGGGCTATGGCGATCGCACCGCTAAAACAGGAATTCGCCTCACGCTCGGCCGAGAAACCACCGAGGCCGATATCGATTGGACCGCGCAAGCGCTCAAGCAGATTTTGCAGCGAACCCTAGCAGCGAGGCTGGTCAGGGTCTGAGAAAATAGCGGTAATATCAAGCCCTTTTCGCAATCTTCTATAGCGACCATGTTTTCTATCCCCAACACGATTGAAGCAGCCACTGAGCAAGCTCAAGCAGCGACGCAGGCCGCCATCCAAGCTGGGCTAACGCGCCTACAAATAGAGATGGTCATTCCTGAGCTCAAGCAGCAGCCTATCGCTGAGCAGTTTCTGGCAGTCTTTCAAGAATTAGGGCTAGCCTTTAAGGTCTATTTTGCCGATGCAGGGGCAGCGGCGCTGGCAAAGCGCGACTGGGATAATCCTGACTTTAGCATTCGCGGTATCAATGAAATCAAGGGGCAGCCCGACACCGAAGATGAAGCTTTTTTAGTCATCAATCCCTCAGCTGTCGAAGTCAGCGAGGTTGAAAAACTTTGCGAAGCAGCGCTCGATCGGCCGGTGGTGCTGCTCAACCCGAAGCTAGAGGATGTTGCCACCATTGGCATTGGCTATGCCGGTCGGCAGCTGAGAGAGCGATTTTTAAGCAAGCTAGAGTCTTGCTACTATCTGCGTCCGCTAGAAGGAGCCGCTATTTTTCGCTGCTATCCGCAACCTTGGCAGGTATGGCAAGAGACCGAATCAGGCGACTATACGCTGCTCAGCGAGTTTCCTCAGCGACCCACTAGCGAAGCAATCGAGCGTATCCTCTCTGCAGACACAGCAGATCAGGCTGCCGGTGCTAGCCCTAAGCGCGGTTTCCTAGGCGAGCTACAGCAGTTCATCCGGGCGCTAACGCAGTAGAGCTGATCAGCAGAGATAGCAGCATTTTCACTTGGGCTTCATATCTTTTTATCAAGGAACATCGCCTGATCTCACGGATGGCGTTCGCTCGCCAATTGCTCACAATGATCGAAAGGCGGTTGAGCCAGGCTGCTGTTGCTAGCGTTGAGTTAACCCTGTGAAAGCCCAAGAAAAAACTGAAGCCACTTCCATTGAGAAACCTGTTCTAGAAGTGAAACCCGTTCTAGAAGCAAATCCTGTTCTAGAAGCCTGCCTGTCACCAGTGACGCCGACCTGGCTGCTCAACTACCAGGTCGAAGCGGCGCTAGTTGAAGCGGTGTCTCTATCGGTAGAGGCATCGCTCCAGGCAGCTATAGAGATATTTGCGAGTCAGCCGACCGATCACCTAGTGCTGGTTGACGCCCGATCAGAGACACTGGTCGGTGTTTTGAACCGTCAGGATGTGCTGCCGATGCAACGGGCCAAGCGGCGAGTTGCGACTCTAACTGCGCGATCGCAAGCGCAGCCGCTGCCGCAGCTCCTAGGCAAGCAGCCGCTCTGGCTAGCCCATCAAACCCTGATCGAGCAGTCAGCCAGCTGCCTTGCTGTGGTGTCAGAGCAGGGCCATCTGCAAGGACTGGTTACCAGGCAGTCTATCGCTCAGCTGATTCCTCCAAGTCAGCTCTATGCCACCGTGCAGCAGCAGCAGCAGCAGCTCATGCGCAGTCAGATTCAGCAATCTCAGCTACAGCAGCAGTATCAGCAGCAGCTAGAGACGCTCGGTACTCAGGTACAGTCGGCGCTGATGAAAGAAAAGAAGCTTGAAGGGTTTCAAAAAGAATTTGTCACCCACGCCTCGCATCAGTTTCGTACGCCGCTGACCGTCATTGCTTCTTCGGCCGGTATTCTGAATGACTTTGGCGATCGGCTAGATGCTCATAAAACCCAAACGCATCTGCAGCGCATTCAAACATCAATCAATCAGATCACGCAGATGCTAGACCGGCTGCTGCTAGTCGATCGTCCGCCAACCGATCAAATCAGCTGCAACTTACAGACGGCTGATTTAGTGCAGTGGTGCCAAACGCTGATGGATTGATGTTTGAATGCGCTGCAGATGCGTTGGGGTTTTATA
>JAAHIA010000472.1 GCA_010671975.1 Leptolyngbya sp. SIO4C1
CCAACGTGCCTGGTGCTCGTGCGGCCAAGCGACAGGTCGCTCGGTCTGTGCGCCGAGACCTCATGCAGCGGGCGCGTGACGCCGCCGGCGTGCTGTCATGACCGCTGTGCGCACACAGATCGTCCAGAGGTTCTGCTTGTTTTGGCCCTGCGCGCTGCCAGTATTTCAGATCGCGCTTCTGAGAGCGCTTTGAGTAGCTAGGTGAAAGCAGCTTTCAGAAGAAGGTAAGAAAAACGCATGTGGAAGACATTGGGTAAAACAATAGTAGCTCTCGCGATAGTTTTTAGCCTGCTGATTGGCGCTGGCGGCTATGGGATTTGGTACAGCCTGTTTCGAGAGGTCCCGGCTGAGTATCAGCAGCCTGAAGAGGAGTTCAAGTATGGCTCAATCCAGATAGCCAATACAGAGCCTATTCCCTACTGGGTGTGGCTGGTGTTGCCGCGACTCTTCCCAGAATATCTGCCAAATTCTGGGGGCTATACCGCTTTAGGGCTCACCTGGGAAGAAGGCCGAGAAACACCGGTTGGGGTCTCTAAAGCAGTCGCAGGCGTACCTCGCCAGGGAATGACCTGCGCTGTCTGTCACCATGCGACAGTCCGAGAGACCTCAGAAGCTAAGCCCGCTGTTTTTCTAGGCGCTCCCGCTAATAAGTTTGACCCTCAGCGCTACCGCCAATTTCTGTTTGACTGCGCGAATGACGCCAGATTTACCGCTGACTACATCCTAGAAGAAATTGAAACCTATAATCATCGGTTCTCTTGGCTAGAAGGACAGCTCTATCGCCGTTGGATTATTCCTCAGATCCGGAAAGCTTTACTGCAACAGCAAGCCGCTTCTGCCTGGATGGCAGCTCGCCCTGCCTGGGGGCCGGGACGCAGCGATGCGTTTAATTCGCTCAAGTTTGAGCGCCTGGGTCAGCCGCTAGAGGATACTATCGGCAGCGCTGACATGATGCCGCTTTGGCATGGGCAAAATCAGCAGCGTTTAGCAAACTACTGGGACGGACTGAGCCCCTCGTCCAGCAGCGCTCACTTAGGAGCGATGAGTCACAGCGCTGTTCCAAGTTCGACTGATTCTAAAGCCTTTGATCGGGTCGCCAAGTTTATCACCGCGCTAGCCCCACCGGCCTATCCCTATGAGATTAATCAGCAGCGGGTGGAGCAGGGCAAACAAATCTTTGCTAGCACCTGTGCAGCTTGTCATGCGCCAGGCGGTGAGAAAACAGGCAGCGTTATTCCGATTGAAGCAGTTGGCACCGATCGACATCGCCTAGACATGTGGGCTCAGGCTGCAGCCAATGCTTATAACGCCCTGCCTGAAGTCTCCAAAGGAGAGCTTGCAGCGCTCCGAAAAACCAATGGATATCTAGCGAAAACGCTTGACGGGCTTTGGCTACGCGCTCCCTATTTGCACAACGGTTCAGTGCCGACTGTACGAGATCTGTTAACGGTGCCTGAGGAGCGGCCTCAGGTGTTTTATCGAGGATATGACGTTTACGATCGCAAAAACCTCGGCTATGTCGCTGACGTGGCAGAAGAGAAAGGGAAACGCTATTTCAAATACGATACGCGGATTCCAGCTAATGGCAATCAGGGGCATCGCTATGGCACTGAGCTGCCTGACGCACAAAAGACAGCCTTGGTTGAATATTTGAAGACGCTATAGCTTGTCAATTTTTACGGGGTACTGCTTTATGACAGCTCAAAAAATCCTAATTATTGCCACCAACCACGACCGTTTAGACAACGGGCAAGAGACAGGTTATTGGCTAGGCGAAATCACTCACTTTTATCACATTCTGGCAGACGCAGGCTTTGAAATTGAGTTTGCTAGCCCACAGGGTGGCAGGCCGCCGATGGATCAAAAGAGCTACAATTTGCGCGATCGCGACAACCGCAGTTTTTTAGAAGACGACAGCCTCAGACACCAGTTAGAGACGCCTATCCCCATCGATCAGGTCAACCCTGATGACTACATCGCAATTTACTATGCAGGCGGACACGGCGCGATGTGGGATTTCCCAAACAACGAAACGCTGGCTCAGGTGGCGGCGGCTATCTATGAAAAGGGTGGGTTTGTGTCAGCCGTCTGTCACGGTTCAGCGGGGCTGCTAAACATTCGGCTGTCGGATGGTCGCTACCTAATAGAAGGCAAGTCCGTGACCGGGTTTGCCAACCTTGAAGAGCGACTAATTCGTCTGGTGTCGGCTGTGCCCTTTCTACTAGAAGACGAGATTAAAAAGCGAGGAGCCCAGTATAAGAGCGCCCTGCTGCCCTTCATTCCACATGTTGAAGTTAATGACCGACTGATTACCGGTCAAAACCCTCAGTCAGCAAAGGCAGTGGCGCAAGCGCTAGTGCAGCGCCTGCAGTAGGTCAGCCGCTAGCAAGAGGGCCAAAGACGTAAGCAGAGGATAAGACAGATGTCAGCAAAGCTTGTAGCAATTGGCGATAGCCTAACAGAAGGATTTCTTAGCGGCAGTATTTCTAAAACAGAGCTTTCCTATCCTGCCCTGATTGCACAGTGTCTGGGCCAGCAGCCCTTTAAAACGCCTGACTTTTCCGGTGAGGGTGGAATGCCGCTCAATATTGAGGCGCTGCTCAATCGGCTGGCGCAGCGCTATGGCGATCGCATCGGCTGGCTAGATTTGATCCCAGCATCGCTGACGGTCCATAGCTACATGGATACGGTTGAAGACTACTGGGAGTGAGATTCTGGCAGCCTCGCATCGTCTACCGGGCCGCTGCATCACAATCTAGCAGTCTGGGGATTTCAGCTAGGAGACTGCTATAGCGTATCTGATGCCGTCAGCCGCGCCCAGATTCCTCCTGCTCGCGATCAGTGGCTGCAGCAAATTCCAGAAGCGGCCCAATACCGCACGGCGCGGCGCACCCTAAATCCTAGCTTTGCGGCTCAGTACAAGGCCCTGTCTCAGGTAGGCGCAGCGCAGCAGCTAGCTCATGAAGAAACCGGCATAGAAAATCTAATTTTTTGGCTAGGGGCGAATCACTGTCTCGGCACCGTAACGCGGCTCAACGTGAAGTGGTCGACGGCCGCAGACTTAGAGCAGCTGCCCCACGAGCGCCAGGCAAATCTGTGGCGGCCAGAGCATTTTCAAACGGTCCTGCAGCGGGCCATGAACAAAGTTGCAGCAATTGACGCAAAGCACGTCTTTATTGCTAACATCCCTCGGGTGACAATTCCGCCCGTGAGTCGCGGCGTAACGCCCGGCGCTGCGCCAAATCAGGCTCAAGACAAAGACGGCTATTTTGAATACTACACGCACTTTTGGATCTGGGACAGCGACTTTAACCCCGACCGACATCCGCACCTAACGCGAGACGAGGTGCGTGAAATTGATGCGGTGGTCGACCAGTACAATCAAATGATTCAGACGGAGGCAGCGCGCCGAGGCTGGCATGTGGTAGACATGTGCAAGGTGCTTTCTCAGCTAGCGTTCCGTCGTCAGCAAGGAGAGATTACCTATCCGTTCCCACCAGAGCTGATTGCCGCTTTAAAGGCTAACCCTGCTACCCAAGACCGGGTGACAGCAGACGGGCGCGTCCTCCA
>JAAHIA010000473.1 GCA_010671975.1 Leptolyngbya sp. SIO4C1
TACTGACTGCCCACTGACACCGCTGGGTTGAGCCGTCGCAGGCCCGAAAGCAGGCGAATCTGACGATAGAGCTCAGTATCTTGATCCCAGCTGGTCATCATTGGCCGATTGTAGGGATCGTTGCCGCCCTCGGTATCGTTATGCAGATACTGCTCAGTACCATAGTAGATACAGGGAATGCCGCGCGAGGTCATAATCAGGACTACGGCCAGCCGCAGCAGCCCCGGCTCTGGATTGAGCGACTGAAAACGGGGCATGTCATGGTTGTCGATAAAGGTGATCAGCTCTATCGCCCCGTTGTAGCGATGGTCTTGATTGAAGATGTCTTGAATCAGCTGAAAGCCTTCTGCTGCTGCCAGCGCCAGCGCCTCTCGAATCGCCGTACAGAGGCCAAAATCAAGCATTGTCATGCCCGAATGGTTAGCAAACTCTACCGAGCGATCGTCCAGCGGATGGCTGTAGATCCACTCACCAAAGATGAACACATCGGGCTTATGCCGCTGAATGTCGGCATTGAATTCCTGCCAAAACCAGATTGGCATGTGCTTGACGGTGTCTACCCGCAGCGCGTCAACGCCGCGATCTAGCCACTGTTTAATAGCGGATTTGATGTAGTTACGATATTTTATATTGTTCTCGTTAAACGTAGCGAGTCCCGCTAGTTCGCAGTTCTGTACCTGCCATTCGTCTTCCCAGTTGGTAACTTCGCCATAGTGGTGATACCAGTTTTCAGTATCGTGGTTGAAGTCGGCAATCTTGACGCCGTCGTCATAGAGCTCACCTTTGACCCCGGCAATGTCGGGATTGCTGTGGTTGCAGACGACGTCTAGCACCAGCTTCATTTTGCGTCGATGCAGCGCCTCAATCAGCCGATCGAAGGTCGTGTTGCGCTCGGCCTGCGTATTATTCAAAGAAGGATCTTCATCTGGGCCAATAAAGCGGGGATTGATTCGCTTGAAATCTCTGGTCCAATAGCCGTGAATAGCAGCGCTTTCGATAAACAGGCCCTCAACCTGCTCAAATAGCGGCGTCAGCCAGATGGCTGTGACACCCATATCTTTGAGATAGTCGAGCCGATCGATGATGCCCTGCAGGTCGCCTCCCCAGTATTTGCCCCAATCCTGTCGGGTCGGATCGTGCAGCTGCGAATTTTTGCCGCCATTGTTGGTGGGATTACCGTCGCAGAAGCGATCGACCACAATAAAGTAGATCGTCTCTTGGCGAAACTCAATGTCGCGCGTAAACAGAAACTCTAAATCGGCGGTTTCGCTAGCCGTCTCGATCAGCGGATTAACATCGAGCGGCGCTGCTGTCAGCCCATATTTAGGTGAGACTTGAGACGATAGGGTCGGGTCCATATCAGAATCTAATTTAAAAGTCAAGCTAAGCTGATTCAATAATAAGTGGCCCTATGCTAACTCAACTCTGCGGTTTGGCAAGCTCAGCTAGAGGCAAAAAAAAGAGCGCCAAGGACCAGCGCTCTCTGCGGGTATATTTGGGACTAGGCAAGGCCTGCAGCACCGGCCGCTAGCGCTCATAGACGCTCATAGATCAGGCCCATAGTCAGCCAGCTACTAGATATTCACGCACGGTGCCTCGCTGCTGCCGCAGCCGCCGCAGAGCCTCTCGCTCAATCTGCCGCACTCGCTCGCGGCTGATATTCAACCGACTGCCAATCTTCGCTAGGGTAAGCGTCTTGCCGTCACTGAGGCCAAAGCGCAGCGATAGCACCTCACGCTGCTGCGGCGTCAGCACGTCCATCATGTTGGCCAAATCGTCCTGCAGCGCTGTTTGGGTGGCAAAGTCCTCAGGCGAAGGGCTGTCATCTTCGAGCAGGTCGCCTAGCTCTGTATCTTGGTTGTCGCCCAGGCGCAGGTCCAGGGACAGCGGCTGTCGAGACTGGTTAAGGTACTCGCGGATTTGAGTTGGCGTCAAATTGACGGCCTCTGCCAGTTCTGCATAGGTGGCCGCGCGGCCTAGGGTCTGAGACAGCTGCCGCTGGGCCTTCTTAATCTTATTGAGCTTTTCGCCAATGTGTATGGGTAGACGAATGGTGCGGCTTTTCTCTGCGATCGCGCGCGTGATCGCCTGGCGAATCCACCAGTAGGCATAGGTGCTGAAGCGATAGCCCTTAGTCGGATCAAACTTTTCTACGCCGCGCTGCAGGCCAATGGTGCCTTCTTGAATCAGATCTAGCAGCTCAACGTTGCGCTTGATATATTTCTTGGCAATAGAAACCACCAGGCGCAGATTGGCCTCTACCATTTTTCGCTTAGCGCGCGTGCCGTTGCTGACGGCCGTTTCTAGGGCTTCAATGCTCAGTTCAGCGGCCTCAGCCCATTCAGCTAACGTGGGCTGGCGCGATAGCGTCTCGGCTAGCTCTGCTTTAATCTGCTCAAGTTCGACCAGCCGCTGAGTTGCTTTCCCATAGATAATTTCTTGTTCATGGGTGAGCAGTGGGACACGGCCAATCTCTTTGAGATACGTGCGAACGAGATCTGTGGATGACGGAGCAGTCTTCATATCCAAAGCTTAGCGAACAATAGCCTTAGTATTCCTGATCTGCCTCAGTTTCAGGGTCTCTCCACAGAAGGAGAATTGTGATAGCTAGAGCCGGTTGTCGCCATTTCGGCAGCAAGAGCACCGGCCGGCAAGCTGAGGCTGAAAGTGCTGCCTTCTCCCGGGCGCGATCGCACGCTCAAATGGCCACCGTGCATCTGGGCAATGCGCTGCGACAGATGCAAGCCCAGCCCGCTGCCGGAGCGCATGTGCTTCCCCGGTCGGAACCACTGAAAGATTTCAGCCTGATCGGCCTCTGAAATGCCGGGGCCAGTATCTTCAACATCTATCTGGATCTGCTGAACCTCTGACATTTGCAGGCGAATGGTAATTTGGCCTGACTCAGTAAACTTGATGGCGTTACCCACCAGGTTGGTCAGCAGCCGACGAATTTCTAAGCGATCGGCCCTGACGCTATAGCTGTCCCTATCGGCCACTGCCAGCCTCAAATCAAGCCCGTGCTGAGCCGCCAGCGGTGCGAGCTCCTGCACCAGCTCCTGACAGAGCTCACGCAGTGAAAATCGAGACAGCGTCAGCGATTTCTGACCTGCCTCATGGCGATAGACTTCTAGCAGCGTGTTGGCCATCTGTAAGAGATTTTCATTGTTAGTCACCACGTTTTCTAACGCCGTCTTGACCTCGCTACTGGCCTCGCCAAAGACGCCTTGCACACAGAGCTGCAGCACCCGATTGGCAGCCACCAGCGGCGTTCTGAGGTCGTGGGTGAGGCGAGCCACAAAATCATCTCGCTGCTGCATCATGTAGGTCTGCTCATCAATGCTGCGCTTGAGGCGCAGCAGCGATCGCACGCGCGCCAGTAGCTCATTGACGTCAACCGGCTTACGAATAAAGTCGTCGGCTCCTGCGTCTAGCCCTTCGACTACGCTAGACTGATCGTGCGCCGTAATTAGCAGTATCGGAATGTACGGCAGCCGCTCGTTCTGCCGAATGCGGCGAGTGACCTCATAGCCGTCGATGCCGGGCATCATAATATCTAGCAGCAG
>JAAHIA010000474.1 GCA_010671975.1 Leptolyngbya sp. SIO4C1
CACGATGGCATCGATACCACGTTCTTTCAGCCCAACCCCAAAGCCCACCTCACCTTGCCTAGCCTCGGGTTAGATCTATCTCACGCTCAGGAGATTATCACCTATGTGGCCCGAGGTTTAGAACCCTATCGCGGATTCCCTCAAGCGATGGAGGCCATAGCGCTGATTCAGCAGCGCCGTCCTCACTGTCACGCCGTGATTGTGGGTGAAGATCGCGCTGCTTATGGCAAACCCCTGCCCGAGGGCCAAACCTACAAGCAGCTCATGCTGGACAAGCTTTCCCTCGATGAGTCGCGCTTGCATTTTACCGGCCGCTTGCCCTATGACCAATATCTGCAAGTATTGCAGGTTTCCTCAGCGCATATTTACCTGACCCGACCCTTTGTTCTCTCCTGGTCCATGCTAGAGGCGATGGCCACAGGATGCGCGCTGGTTGCCTCCAATACCGCACCGGTTAGGGAGGTGGTGCGAAACGGTCACAATGGACTGCTGGTAGATTTCTTTTCACCCACTGCGATCGCAAATCTTGTCGAAACAGTTCTAGAAAATCATGATTTCGCAATTAGCTTACGGACTCACGCCCGAGAAACTATTCTGCAACAGTACAACCTGGCAGCCCTATTACCCCAACATATTAACTGGCTGGCTGCAGGCTCAGCTCGAAAGCGCCGCTCTGCCACAAAATTTAAAGGATTTGTTCCTAGCAGAGGTTTAAAATCGAAAAGCGCAGGTAGGCATCAGCCAGTATCGCTGACAGTATCACTGACAGAGCGCTCGGTGCTACCGACACCGGTACGGGATCAAAAGTTGGGCAGCTTAATCTCGGGGTGAGGCCGTTGAGAGCAGATAGGGAGATAGCCAATCGGCTAACGGTTGGATTAGCCATTTTAGGGAGTTTACTTGGGAAGGGTGCGATCGCACCCTCTGCGATCGCCCAAATCATCCCGGATAATACCCTGCCAACGCCCTCTAGAGTGACCGTAGGCTGCACGCTTTGCACTATTGAGGGCGGCACCCGGCAAGGCAACAACCTGTTCCATAGCTTTACAGAATTTTCCGTGCCAACCGGCGGTGAGGCGATATTCAATACTCTCAATAGCGTTGACTATATCTTTAGCCGGGTCACTGGCAGTGCCGTCTCCAATATCGATGGATTGCTTCAGGCAAATGGCACAGCTGACCTTTTTCTACTGAATCCCAACGGCATCCTTTTTGGCCCTAATGCCCAACTCGACCTTGGGGGCGCGTTTGTGGTGAGTACAGCTGATGCCATTCAATTTGCAGATCAGCGTTTTTATAGTGCCAACGCAGCCGAGACTTCCTTACTGACGGTGAGCACACCGGTAGGGCTAGCGCACTGGACCCAGCCTGTAGGAACCATTACCAGTACCGGCAATCTGGCAGTGGAGACAGCTCAAAGCCTGGTGTTCGCTGGGGGAGACATTTCCTTAGCAGGGGGAAACCTCACTGCCCTGGGCGGACGGGTTGAGCTGGGCGGGCTGGCCGATATCGGCACGATTGGCTTGGCGATTGACGGTGCGACCGTTCGGTTAACTATGCCAGAAATGGTCAACCGCAGCCATGTTTCGCTCGTCAACGATGCTCGGGTTGATGTCACCGCTGACGGCGGTGGCGACATTACTATTCAGGCTCAGGATGTCAGCCTGGTGGGAGAAAGAACCGGTTTGCTAGCTGGGATTGATTTCTTCTCAGGCACATCTGACAGTCAAGCAGGGGATATCACAATCAACGCAACTGGCACTGTCAAGATTGATCAGGCTGATCTATTGAATGAGGTTTTGCGAGAGGCAGCGGGGAGTGGTGGCAACATCACTGTCGTAGGCAGAGAGCTGTTTCTGCTCAACGGTGGGCAAATCAATGCCACCTCATTTAGCGCCGGGAGCACCGGCCAGATTACGGTAGAGATGAGAGAGGGAATTTTGATCAGCGGCGTGGGGGTTACTGGCAGAAGATTTCTGACAAGTAGCCTCAATAGCACGGTTCGACAAGGTGGGCAAGGAGAATCCGGTGGCATTGAGATTAGCGTGAGCAAGGGATCTTTACGAATTGCAAATGGAGGCGCAGTCAGTGCCACCGTCGCTGGAACCGGGACGGCAGGTGATATCGACGTTCAGGTCCGAGACGCTGTGGTGGTCGATGGCGTTCACCCCGTTGGCTTTCCCAGTGCTTTGGGCAGCATCATTCAGGTGGGGGCTACCGGTCAGGGGGGCAACCTCGATGTTGCAGCAGGCACAGTGTCTATCCTCAACGGGGCAGATATCGCGGTCAGCACGTTCGGGATTGGCGATGCGGGCAACATCACAATTGCAGCTCGCGAGGCAATTTTGTTAAGGGGACCGGATGTCTTTGTTCGCGATTTTCCAGGGAATGCAGAACGAGTGGGCGGCATTTCTGCCGGTGTGCAACGATCAACACTTTTCCCAGGCGCACCACCTGCCGAAGGCAATGGCGGAGATATTAATCTGATCACACCCTCCTTGAGTATTCTCGATGGGGCCATGATTGAAGTCAGTACGGCCAGCTTAGGGAACGCTGGAAATATCAATATTGCAGCCCGCAATCTGCTGGTTCAGGGGCGCTCAGTGGGTGACACCTTTTCTAGCGGCATCTTCAGCAACGTTTTGGCAGGCGCAGTCGGCGAAGGCGGGAGGATTAGCGTAGCCGCAGACTTCGCTCAAATGACCGAGGAGGGCGCGATCAGCACCGCCAGTTTTAGCCAGGGAGATGCTGGAGATATTCAACTGCGAGCCAATGTGCTCAGACTTGACGAGAATGCACTGATCTCAGCAGAGACCAGGAGTAGCGCCGGCGGCGATGTGAGGCTCGAGCTGGGCCAGGCTTTACTTTTACGCAACGGCGGTCGGATTTCTACCACGGCAGGCACGGCTCAAGCGGGAGGAGATGGTGGCAATATTGTCATTTTGGTTAGCGACGGCTTCGTGGTTGCCATGCCGCAGGAGAACAGCGATATCACGGCCAATGCCTTTGCAGGCAGAGGCGGCAGCATCGCGCTGACTGCCCGGGGTATTTTGGGGATTGCGCCTCGCTCTGAACAGACTGCCTTGAGCGATATCACGGCCAGTTCAGCATTGGGCGTTAGCGGCACGATTGAAGTCAATACGCTCGATCTTGATCCTGACCAGGGATTGATTGACTTACCTGCTGAAGTGTTAGACGCATCTCAGCAAGTAGCTCAGGGCTGTGACCCGGCGGCTGTCGCTGGCGGCGCCCAGGGAGAATTTTATAACTCAGGGCGGGGGGGCATCGTGCCTCTAGCTGACAATGCGTTGAGCAGCGATCAGGTCTTAGAGGATTTACGGCTGCCTGAAGCTTGGTCGGAAGGCCCGCTGGTAGAAGCTCAAGGCTGGTTAGTGAGCGAGGCCAATCAGGTTGTCTTAACAGTCGCTCCACACCCCGCGACGGTTCACCACCCATGCAGAGATTGAGTAGAGGGTAACCGGGCAATGCGATGGGTATTGATTGGCGTACTCAGTTTTATCCTAACCATCGGCACGGGCGTCGGATTATTGCCTGGAGTA
>JAAHIA010000475.1 GCA_010671975.1 Leptolyngbya sp. SIO4C1
CTGACGAGCGAGTCAGAGCGGTGTTGATAGCCCAGGGCATTGAGCCCGTGATTCCTGGCAAGTCGAATTGGACTGTGACGATTGAGTATGACAAGGCGCTCTATAAAGCTCGACATCTGATAGAGAACTTCTTTGCTAAGTTGAAGCAGTATCGGGCGATTGCGACTCGCTATGACAAACGAGCTGTCCATTTTCTAGGCGCTATTTACCTAGCAGCTTCCGTGATTTGGCTTAATTGATGACAGGCCCTAGTTCTATTCAAAAACGGAGGTACTACATCAACCATAATTGAATTTAATTGATAGTGCGCAAAAGTGCAAGTCGGCCGAAAGTTAGCAATATCGAGGGATACAGCTATTGGATACCGTAAATTTAGAAGCAGATTTTCCTAAATTCAAAGCACAAAAACCCTGTGAGCAGTTGCGATCGCGAGCTACTCGGTGTTTAATTGAAAAGAGTAATTTTCAAAAGCCTTTCAAGTCGCTGTGGGACGGCCATCCCGTAGCGATTTTGGCTTTAAAGAGCTTTCAAGTTGCATCACCTCCTTTGTATTGATCGATAGAGTACGCCTGAAACGCTGATAGATCAAGCCTTATGCTAATCCGGCTTCACCCATTGCTCGATTCAAATCTTCGTTCAATTCCATCTGAGCGGCCCACTGCTGTAGATGATCAAAATCCAGTTGTGTACCTTGAACTTTCAGGACACCCAGGACATCTCGCCACTGCTTTTCCGACTGACTTCTGAGCCGCCATCGTAGCTTGTTGAGAATGACATCTTCAGGCGATGCGAAATACAGATCGTCTGTCAACTGCCGCCGCTGAAATTTGAGCAAGTCCCAATCTGAACCCCCTGAGATAACTAGGTCAGCTTGCAAAACGCTTTCTGTGTGGATAATCTGAAGCGTGCGCATCCTCTCTGACATAACATCTTCGACGCCAGGTACATAGAATCCTTCTTGCTCTAGTGTTTCGGCTAGCAGCTCGATATCAGATCGGTCAATGTTGATGACGATGTCTAAATCTCGTGTTGTGCGTGGATCACCGTATGTGCTGGCAGCTACGCCACCCGTGATGTAGTAGGGGATGCCAATACGTTCAAAGATGGGATGTAGTTGTTTCGCAAGCTGTACAGAGTCTTGAATCCAAGTCATTGGCTCTCCCTTTGGACAAAAGCCATCAGGCCAGCGATGCCCTAGCCATATAAATGCTACCTTTCTAGAAAATTCGTCAGTTTCTAAATCTGAGAATGTCTTCCTTAGTCCGGCCAGAGAAAGCTTTCTAGCACCTTGAGTGAGAGCTGCCGACATAGCGAGTCGATCTGAATTCAGCTTTTGGCGCAATAGCTGAAACACAAGCTTGTCAGATTCGATAGAGTTATCCTCTGCTTGAGGGCAATATGCAATAGCTTGATTAGCTGTCATCAGTCGTCATCTCCAGGTGTGCGATCGCATCGCATTTTAAAGATTCAGGATTTCACGAGCCTTAACTTTGAGTGCTGGCAGCAATCGCGATTCAATTAATTCATCGCCACGATACTCGCCTAGCTCTCGATACTCGTGACCCTCAAGCACCAGCACCAAGACATAGCTGTCTATGGGGTTCACGATCCAGTATTCGGGCACTTTTGCAAGGGCATATTCTAACCGCTTGTCTACGGTGTCCACGGTCTGATTCCCAGGGCTTACAACCTCTATTGCTAAGGCTGGGGAGTTTCCTTCCAGAAATATTGCCTTAGTCAGATGGAGCATTGCCTGAAACTGCTCGCGATCGCACACAACCAGATCGGGGTCTCGCACATTATTTATGCCGCTGCGTGGAATCTCTATGCCGGTGCCTGCGTAGACTGCCAGGTTTAGCGACTCAGCATCAAAATACGCCTTCAGTACGTATTGCAGAGTAGTGATGATCAGAACATGCAGTGGCGATGCTTCAGACATTTCAAGAATATGCCCATCAACTAATTCGGTTCTCTTTCGGTCGTAGGGCAGAAGCAAGTATTCAGCGAAGCTAACTGGTTTCTTGAGCAGTTCGTTAGTCATCAGTCATCGTCTCCAGATGTGCGATCGCCGCCGCGAGTTTCGCTGAACGGACGGTAATTGTAGATCAAGCGCTGAGCCGACTGCGCCACAGCCGGGCAATCTCAGTCAGCGTGGATTGCATCAAAACTCTAAAATCTGCGTGTTCCTGCGCGATTGCTTCGCGCTGCTCTTTAGCTTCTGCCCGGTCTGCTTGGCCCTCACCCTTATATGCCTCAGTTGATTCAACCAGGCTGCCAACATCCTCGGTGACTGAGGCAATCATGCTGACCGTATCGCTGATATCGGTTTGGGCTTGGCTAGCGGCTTGAGCGAAACCTTCGCGGATCTGTACTCCCAACTCATTAGCCGTATCGCTTGCTGCCTGAACAGATCTGGCATTGCTTTCGCAGATTTGCTCGATACGGGTCAGTCGCTCATCGGCACTGGCCGCAAAACTGGCTATCAACTGCCGTAGCTCATCATTGCTCATGGGTTGCTCAATGGGGCCGTTAGCCATCCTTCTTGTCCCTTGACTTAGTTCGTAAGCCACCGCGATTCTCAGCTATCGGCTTAAAGTCAGCCGATAGAACGCCCTCTTTTTGCAGCAATTCGATCAGCCGAGTTTCAAGCCAGTTGTTAACGCTTCGACTATCGCGATGGGCTACAACCTTCAGTCCATCTAAAACTCGATCGTCCAACTTAAATTGCCGCCTTGATCTTGGCATCTCGACTGTTCTTAGCATTTCACCCTCACAGTCTATCTGAATTCAATAAGCATACCTAAGAGTGGTCAAAATGACGACACAAAATAGCTTATCAATCTGACAACGATACATAAGTTTTTGTGAATTCAAAAGTGTTTCAAAATGAATTCACAAAAGATAGAACTGACTCATGGCTGCAACAGACAGCCTGAACACACATTACGAACAGCAAAGGACAACTGATGAACACCCTAGCGAACAACTCACTGGACACCGCTCAGAGCGAAAAGCATTCAATTTCGAGCATGGCGAACAGCCTGAACATTAGCCGGGGCAAGCTCTACCGACTTTTGCAGCAATCTGAACAGTACGAAGCCTTTAAGGCCAGCGGCGAGCAACAGACTGAAAATAACCAAATCCTTTACAGCAAAGGCGATTGGGAGCGCATTCTTGCTGATATCGGCTACGCTTACCCGCAGCCTGAGCAACCGGCTGAACAGCCTAGCGAGACAGGCGATGACACCGTTTTACAGACTGAGATTCTAGATAGCCGCTTGCTATGGGGCGACAATTACATAGACCGGAATTAGCCCTCGATGACAATTAGATAGACCGGCTAGAGCAGGAGAGCAAAACCAGTTTGGTATTCAATCCATCCAAGTCGTGTCAAGTCATTGATTGCGACCATCAAGGACCATCAAGAAAGACACTAGGCGTGTCCATCTCATCACAAACGAGACACCTAGTGCCAGCAGCAATCTACCCCAAACAAGTGGAAGTGTATATGGAATCAAAAGGAAAAGGACTGAGTCAGCAGAGTGCCTCA
>JAAHIA010000476.1 GCA_010671975.1 Leptolyngbya sp. SIO4C1
GCCTCATTTTATCGCACCTAGAGTCATTAAAGAGCGATATTCTGTCGGTGGCAAAAGCGCTATGGCTTGGCTTGACTGTAAAGCACGCTCTGTTGATACCAAAAGATTAGAGTATTACCTTTACCTTTTTAATAGAACCACCATCTCTCAAACCATCGACCCTCACCATTACAGTCTGTCCTTCATTCAATGCTTTTACTTTAGTAAGCTTGGGTTCCTTCTGCGTTAGCCGGATTGTATTTAGAATTTCGTAAGTGACTTTGTTCCCTTTAATCGCTGCAATCTTGGCTTCTAGCTGTTGCCCTATCTCAAACTGATTTGCTCGCGTTATCGCTTGGATCTCTGCCTCTCGCTCTGACTGAACCTGCGGTGGCGCAATCTCACCTGTCGGCACACCTTTGTCGTAATACCGTACCAATCGCGCTGCCCATCCTAGCAGCATCAGTAGCCCAGGTGCGTCGCTTTGATAGCGGCTCAGATGCTGATCGCAAACCGCATCTAAGCTGCGATAGTAATCAATCGTCTTTTTGCTATGGCCAATGCTGTTACCCTGTCGTACCAGCGTCTTGAGATATTCAAAAAAGCGCCTACCAGCGTTCTCTTGACCAAGGTGCTCTCGCAGGTAGGCCATCGCCTTCCGCAGCTCGTTAACGTCTGTGCCATCAATGACAAGCTGACGCGCGATCGCATCTGCAATCTGCCACTGAGCATCCGTCAGGTCTACCGGTGCCTGAGTCGTTTCGACTGCCATTAGTACATTCCCTCCGGTGCCGTTCTCGTCGTTGGCCAGGCCAGTATCTCTGCCAGCGCCCGCAGCTGTGGCTCCTCGACCAGTCTGCTCTGTTTCGCCTGCCGTGTAGCTTGCTCGATAAAGGTTGCTGCTGCCTCGCCGGTCAGCGTTTCTGCCTCTGGCGGTGCATAGCTGGTGTAGCGTGCCCGCACATCTTGACTGACCTCAATGCGCGGCACCCGGACTTGGATTGTGCCCATACCGATAGGCTTACCGCCGCCCAGCTTCAGCGCCATTTTGTGTTCGCCCTGCCCGAGCGCAATCAGCAGGGTTCCTAGCTGAGCCTGAGTCAGATTCAGGAACTGTAGCTCGGTTTTGAACTGGTACTCTGTCCCCGCTTGCTGTACTGGAATGCCGCGATCGCCGCCATCTACAGCACTCATCGCGTGGCGATAAAACTTGCGTCCTGTTGCAGTTCCCCCGTTAAAATAGGCCTCGGGTCGCGGACGATAGAGCGATGGCATGAAGCCGGTGACCGGCTTAGCAGACTCGCATCGGGCATCGGTAAAATGCACGAGCCCCTGCCAATCCAACGCACCGAATACCTGACTTGCTGGACACAGTCGGTCTTTCTGAGTACAGGGCAGCCGGTCTTTGGGCATCTTTTGCCGATATCTGCCCGTAACCACCGCTAGCGTGCTGTTGGTGATCGCCTCGTAGATAGCCCGAACGCATCCCTTTAGCGAGCTGCCCTGAATGATCAGCTGCTGGTCGAGATCGCGCGTCATCGTCTTAATCAGCGGTACCCGACTGCCGACGTCGCTACCCATCGCAACAATGCCGGTCGAAACGTGCAGCGCTGTCTGCACCGTCAGCGTCAGATGCAGCTTGCCGTGGTAGCCCGCTTCGGTGTAGCGATGATGCCCGACGGGCGCTTTCAAAAAAGGCCGCTGCTTAGGAAACGGCACCAGCGCATAGGGCTTCTCAGGTGCGGTGTCCTGCGCTTCGCGCCGAACGGGCCGCTGCGGTCTATTTGATGTCATGACTCGACCCTCAAAGCAATAAACTGTACGCAGGCAGTGCTGTCGTCGATAAAATAGCGCTGCCCGATATCGAGGCCGGTCTCGTCGTAGTCAAGCCCCTTGGGAAAGCGCGTTTCCGTTTTGGGATAGAAGTGAGCGCTACGGTCTGCGGCGGTCCAGGTTTCTCCCAGGGGCGTTAACCCGTCGCTGTCATTGCGAAGCGATAGCAGCAGGGCGTCGTAAACTTTGCCCCGTCGCTGCCAGCGCAGCTCGCTGCTGGGGTTAAACACTTGCCCTTCGGTGCAGCTAAAGTTGATAGCCTTACCTGGTTCCTTGAGCTTGACCTGATGGGGCCAGCGTAGAAACTGCCAGTATGGCTTAGCCACGTGGCGGTCAATCAATGCTGTCAGCGCGTCTGCGTCGATACCCTCAGCGACACTCACGTATCCCGCGTTGTTTTCTCTCATGCCGTCACCCCCTGCAGTCGCCGCCGCCAGGCCGTTACCGCCCGAGTAAACAGGTCGGCGATTTGTTCACCTTCCCACTGCAGCTGCACGCCCAGGCCGTAGGTCATCGGCTGACCGGCGACCGGCGTTGGCTGGGTATCGTCTGCCGGAAAGCCATAGCGCGATCGCTCTGCGTCAGACAAAAATGCACCCGCGCCAAGCAGCGTGGTGGATGGCCAGCGTAGCTCGCTGCCAAGCAGTTGAATCTGGTCTTCGTCAATAACGCAGCCGGGATATTCTACCTTTGCTGTTTTGAGCTGCACCTCGACCAGGCCCATACCGCGAGATTTGGCAAAGCCCAGGCCAAACCAGCCGTCGTTGAGGTCGCGCAGCACCAGCCCGAGCAGGCCCAGCTGCTCTAGCGTAAAGTTCTTCAGATGAATTTTGGTGCGAAACTCTCCGGCGGTACAAACCTGGTAGTTAAACGGACCTACTGCGACAGAGCCAAACACCCGGTCAATCGCGACGCCGTTGCGCTCTTCGGTCTTCACTGCGCCAACAGGGTAAGCGTCTTCGATACGGAGACGGCTGGCAATCATGACGCTGCCAAACAGCTGATCGGTAAAGGAAGAGCGCTGATAAATGCGCTGAGCGCTTTTCTCGTTTTCTAAGTATCGATAGCTGTTGTGGTCTAGCGGATTGCTGGCCCATAGCTCGGCTGGATCGTCAGGTCGCTCGTCTTTGCCGATGGTTCGCACAATGCGTTCGGCATGAGCGCGAAGGGCTCCCTTGAGCGAGCTGCCAGGAAAGTAGATGGAGCGGCCCCCGGCGTGAAAGGTCTCGACAAATTCCATATCGGGCTTGGTCGGGTCTGCGCCCTCTTTGCCAGATTTGATCAGCACAGGCCCTTGAGGAATCAGGCTCAGCTCGATCGTGCAGTGGTTAACGAGTCGTTTGTGCATAGAACGTCCTGTAATAAATCAAGCGGCCAGTAAGGTCTCTAACTGCTGCTCGCACTGCTGAAACACGTAGTTCACAGCCGCAAAGAGCTGTTCTAAATCTTGAATGGTGTAAAACTGCTTGTTTTCGGTAAAGCTGGCTTCTTTGAGCTGGCCAAACTGCCACACTCTGCCGTTAGAAACGATGCCGAACACCGTTAGCTCAGCGGTCTCATTGAGCTTTTGCGCTGCGACCATTTCTGCCAAACACTGCGCCCAGCCTGCTTCAAAGTCATCCTGTTTGGCCTCTACCAGCAGCAGGTAGGGCTGATCAAACACCACCTTGCCCAAGGGCGACCGCCGGGCTAGCGTATATTCTGGGAAACCTGACAGCTTGGCGTCGGCGCTCAGCG
>JAAHIA010000477.1 GCA_010671975.1 Leptolyngbya sp. SIO4C1
TGCCAGCTTGATCTCTACATTCAGCGGGCCTGGCCGGTGGTGGCGCGGCATCAGCAAGAGGTGGGCTCGCACTGCCACAATACGGCCCACGTCAGCGCGGTTTATTACATTGCCGTACCTGAGTCAGACAGCGACGAGTCGGGCTGTTTGGTGTTCTTTGATGATACGCGTCCAAATGAAGTCAGCCCCGGTCTGGGCAGCGAAAATACCGACATTATTGCGACTTGGAACTACCTAAATCAGGACCAGGTCGTCTATCCGCCAGCGGCCGGTCGGCTGCTAATTTTTCCTGCCAAGCAGCGCCACGCGGTGACGCTCAATCACACAGAAGGGCTGCGGGTGTCGCTCTCGTTTGACATCGTGCTGACGGCTAAGGTTGGGCGGGCAGCGGGCACCTACGAGTTTTTGACACCGCCGCCCGCCCAGTGGCGGCCGTTTGCTTCGCGCTAGCTAAAGCGTCTGAATATGCTGGCGCAGGCTTTCTACATCGGGCGGCAGCGTCACATAGCGCTCCTGGCGCGTCAGCAAATCTTCAAGAAAGTCGGGCAGCGGCGGGTGCAGCCCCACTGCAGACTGCAGCGCGGTGGGAAACTTGGCCGGATGGGCACAGGCTAAATTGATCAGGCAGTCGCTCAGTCCGGTTTGGCGAGCCTGGCTGGCTGCAAACAGCCCTACGGCCGTATGCGGGTCAACCACCTGTCCGGTAGCTTTGTAGGTTGACTGGATGGTGCTGAGCGTGTCGGTATCGTCAGCAGCAAAGGCCATAAAGTCCTGCCTGAGCTTAGCTATGACTGTCTTGGGAAGGGTGCAGCAGCCGTGCGTGCGAAACTCGGCCAGCAGCTGGCGCAGCGCTGCCGCATCGCGATCAAGCAGTAAAAATAGCAGCCGCTCGAAGTTACTAGAGATTTGAATGTCCATGCTGGGTGAGAGCGACGGCTCTACCTGCTCTATTTTCATGTCACCCGTCATCAGCGTGCGGGTGAGAATATCGTTTTTGTTACTCGCGATGATCAGCTTGTTGATGGGCAGGCCAATCTGCTTTGCCACATAGCCAGCAAAGATGTTGCCGAAGTTGCCGGTTGGCACGCAAAACGAGAGGAGATGCTCGGCGGTTGCGCCCAGTTTGGCACAGGCATAGGCATAGTAAGTGACCTGCGCGACAATCCGCGCGATGTTGATTGAGTTTACTGCTGTCAGCCCCAGCTGCTGCTTAAGTGGAGCGTCGCTGAAGAGTGTTTTCACCGCATCTTGGCAGTCGTCAAACGTGCCTTTAATTGCAATGTTGTGCACGTTGTTAGCCAGCACGGTGGTCATCTGCCGCCGCTGAATCTCCGACGGCTGCCCGTGCGGATGCAGAATCACGATGTTGATATTGGGCTTACCGGCAAAGGCCGCGATCGCGGCTGAGCCCGTATCGCCGCTGGTCGCGCCCAGCACCGTAACCTGCCGGTTTGAGTCGGCTAGAAGATGCTCGGTGAGCACGCCCAAAAACTGCAGCGCGTAGTCTTTAAAGGCCAGCGTTGGTCCGTGAAACAGCTCTAACAGCCACTGGGCCGAATCCAGCTGCACCAGCGGACTCACAGCTGCATGGCGAAAGGGCTGATGAGCCTGCAGCACCAGCTGCTGCAGCGTAGCTGGCGCTAGACTGTCTGCTGCAAACAGACCAACAATGTAGGTGGCCCAGTCTGTGTAGGAGGCCGTCCGCAGCCGTGCATAGGTAGCTGCATCAACCTGAGGCCAGGTGGTTGGCAGGTAAAGCCCACTGTCGGCGGCAAGCCCAGTGAGGCTAGCTGCAGTAAAGCTAAGTTCTGGCGCTTGGCCGCGCGTGCTGTGATAGCGCATCGGAATCTTGTCAATGGTCGGACGGTCAGACTGTCATCATAGGCCACTTCGAACCCGCAGATACAGCCTGCGATGAACCTGTTTGGACTATCGGCCGCTAAGGCTTCGGTAGAATGAGACCAACCGCCAGACTATCACAGGTGCCGCCATGCTCGACCGGCTCGTTCGTCCTCTCGTGCGCACGCAGATTCAGCTGTTAGCTCAGACGCAGTCAGCCAGCACTCGGCTGATCAGCATGATTTCACAGTGGCTAGGCTATCTGGGCGTTCAGGCACAGGTGACGCATCTCAAAGCGCAGGATGGCAAAGTGCAGATTGCGCTGGCGGTCGGTCGGCCGCAGCAGTGCAGCGAGCAGGAGTGGCAGCAGATCCTGCACAACATCGAACAGCACAGCAATACTGCAGAGCCGGCAGAGCTAACCTACGCTGCCATGTCGAGAGCGCAGCAGATTAAGGTGCATCGGCTGCTGGCCCATGTGATTCAGGCGGGCAATCCCGATACGGCGCTAAACGACAGCGATCTGCGACAGCGGCTGCAGGCAATGGGAATGGATGCCGTTATGGTGTCTGAAATTAACACAGCAATGAAAGTGCCAACGCTGCTAGAGCCGCTGCTAAGCGATTTAGAGCCTGAAGTAGCGGCGTTTGTGCTGTCGCGCGCTATCGGCATTGCGCTGATCGACCGCGAAATTAGCCAGGATGAGGACAGCGCGCTTAAGGCAATCTACGGTGTTCTAGAGACCAGGGCCAAAGGTTGACTTTTGCTACAGAGCCGCTTTGCCCGCTGGTAAGTTAATCAAAATTGAGTTGAACCCGCTATCGAGCATCAAGCCCACCGACTCAGCAGGAAAACGTCCTAGGGAGGTCATGATGGAGCGGTTTGACTACGTGATTTTGGGGGCCGGGCTAGGCGGCCTGTCAGCTGCAGCCTGTCTAACGCGCCAAGGCTATCGCGTCGTGGTTTTAGAGCAGCACTATCTGCCGGGCGGCTGCTGCCACACGTTTGACTACGGTAACTATCGCTTTTGTGCCGATGTGCACTACATCTCGCAATGTGCGCCACAGCAGACTATTGGCCAGTTTCTCAACTACATCGAGCGCGACGTGGCGTTTAATTCACTCGATCCAGACTGCATCGATCGGGTGATTGCGCCAGGCATTGATTTTCGCATACCGCTGGGCTGGGAGGAGATGCGATCGCGCCTGCTGGCGACGTTTCCTGACGAAGCGTTGCCCATCAATCGCTACTGTGACGAGATTCAGCAGCTGCACCAGCAAATCCGCAGCCTGGCTCAGAACGTTCGCTGGTACGACCAAAAGTGGAGCGACTGGCTAAAGCTGCCCCAGTACTGGCATCTCTTTTCCAGACGCCACTGGACGCTGCAAGATCTTTACAACCGGGCCGGGCTCTCGTCTCAGCTGCAAACTATTTTGGCGGGTCAGAGCGGCGACTATGCGCTGCCCCCGGCTGAGATTGCGCTCATCACCCATGCTTCGCTGGTGTCTGACTATGCCGAAGGGGCCTACTATCCTCAGCATCACTTTAAGCAGTTTGTAGATACCATTGCGGCGGCCATCACCGAAGGCGGCAGCGAAATTCGCTATGCCACACCGGTTGAGCATATTGAAGTGACCGGCGCTGGCGGTCGCGTGCACCACATCGTCGCTGATGGCTGTCGATATGCTGCCCGACGGGCAGCATATA
>JAAHIA010000478.1 GCA_010671975.1 Leptolyngbya sp. SIO4C1
TATTCTGACCAATTGTCAACGTGGTAGCGGGTTTTCATCGTCTCCATTGCTCGGGGGGCTACGACAACACTATCGAATCATGATGGGTCTCCGAAACTACCTATAGACCTATTTGTGCAACAAAACCGCGTCGTACCGTTGATGGCTCCGTCTGTTGCAACAATCAGGCGTCCTAACTCGGTGCGACCCAAAGGATAAGGCTTTGTGCGCGTTCTGTTTTGACTCGCAATGTATTTATCCTTAAAGCCGTAGGTCAGCCCCAGTTCCTGGCAGCGGCTTACCAATTCTTGAGTCATCGCTTCGGAAAAAGCTCCATTCGCATCCCTGTGGCGCAGCGTAATGAGCTGAGCGTCAGCTTCCTCTCGGGTTGAGTAAGGGCTAGTGTCTAACACGACCAAGCGCTGGGTCGTCAGCTGCTGGCGTTGGAACCACGACAGTGCGTAGCGCCAGCTGCGGCCAGATTCTTCCTGCGCGGTGAAGAGTGCTGTGCCTTGAAAACCGAGGCGGAACAAGTAAATCAAAAGTGCAGCGCTGAGAACGTTGTCTAACTGGGCTGAAATCAACCCGTCTGCAATCTGTAAGCGGTCTAAAAAGGAGACGGGTGTTCCAGGCTGCAGAAAATCCAGCCCCTCTACCTCAAAAATTAGGTTTTTGCGTTCTGGACAAATATAGGAGCGGGTGATTTCTCCCTGCCCTAAGTAGGTGCCCGTGTAGGGCAGGTGAGCCTGGACTCGCTGACCTTGAAAGCGGTTTTCGATGGTGTGAAGCATGTGCTCTGAAACCGAATCACCCATGGCTTCTCCTTGGTTACCGGCAATAAAAGCGGCGTATTGAAACTCGTTGGGGCCGGTACACAGGAGTCCGTGACGATCAATATGGGCCGATAAGATCAGGTGATAGGGACGATTGCCCTGAGCGACCAAAACGCCGTGATAGTAGCTAACGTCTGCGCCAATTTCCTCTAGCTCTCGGCGCAAAACTCGAAAGAAGGAGTCTTCGTTGCCGACGACTGCGGGTTCTCGAATTAGGGGTTTGAGAATATCAAGAAACTCATTCAGTTCAGGATAGACATTCTTATAGGCACTAATCGCGCTTGTTGGTTTTTCTCTAACAGCTAGATTGCTCTTTTGCATAGCCGCGCCTCTCATGCGTTTAGGAAATCTTAGAAAAGCTACAAAGCTACTACTGCTGGTGGAATGACTTTCAGACGGGACCTCAGCGATGAGAAGACAAACTTATCGTTGCTGCGGTGCGGTCTGCTGGACCAGAGTAAAAGCTAAGTTAAAGATGCTACGGGATTTGCCTAAAACTTGATGTAATGGTCGATACCGTGGTTCCTATTCAATAGGGCTTATGCAGGGGCAATCTGAATTCTTTGACGTTAATCTAGCCTGCAGCGGTATGCGATCGCACTAGAAAAAAATGAGTAAAGTTTCTACCGCAGCGTAACCTGTACGTTTGTTTCCATCTACAAATGGATGATTCATGATAATGGGAAATCCTAAAGCCGCTGATTTCTCAATTAGGTTCGAGTAAAATTCTTCCCTTCCAAATGTCATCCGAGTTCGCTATGTAAGCCGAAATCAAGAATGAAGCCAGCTAACGATGGAGCTCAACAGTGACAGTAACTCTGAAGGGTGTTCAACTGCTGATGCTCGGCTGCAGCGCAGCGTTAGCCTACCATCGCTACAAACCCAGAGTAGATTTCAAGGCTTCATCGATCTTCGCTGTTGGTAATGAACCAATCACACGATAAACCACTGATGTCACAATTGTTGCCAGGTTATCAGTCATTACAACTGAATCTGTGAGCAAGCCTGACTGTTTTGCCTCAGCAGCATTCAGTGAAATAGTGACGCGGCTAGGATGCATGCCCTGCCCGAAACATTTGACTAGTAACCATGTCAACAATAATTTAGGGTATTCCTGTCTGTAAGCCGTCTGCTTGTACAATCAATGCGGGTCGTGTTTTCGTCGAACTCAGGCTGGAATTTAGAAAGAGAACTAGAACAAAATCTCCTCTAGTCATTGCCCTCGGTTACACGGAGGTATCGCTCAAGCGAAGATTCTCCTGCCGGTTCTTCCTGATACTCGGAATTGCTCTGTAGCAATTGGCCAATCGCAAATGCTCCCAGCAGACAAATGCTGAGTATAATTGCCCACAGGGTTCGTTGATTACGGGCTGCCTCGCTGTTCTCCATAAAGAATGACGTAAGTGAATTCGAGGCTGCAGACCTCTGGGGCAGTTGGCGCAAATATAAATGCTTACTTTTTGTAAAGTATTGCTCTAACCCCTCGATTAAGCGGCTCATATCTTTATGAAAGTCGGGATCAGGTCGGGCCTCTCGATAGTTGCGATAAGCCAAATCCTGCAAGCTTTCGGGCAGTTCATCAACCCTTGGCATCCTGGCCTGACTCACCAAAAGCGGCACCACTAAAACACCCTGCCGCTTCAGAGCTTCTTCTAGCTCTAACCGTACCCAGTCGCTCTGATTATCTAGCCGTCTTTTACCCTCATCATCCAATGCGCTGAGCCAATTTGCCCCCATCACTGCTAACACAACCTGGCATTGATTTAACGTATCGTTGAGATATTGGCGAAAGTCCACTCCAGGGGGAATATCGTCCACATCCTTGAAAATTGAGCCTTTTCCAAAATGCTGGACCAACCGGTCATAGATGCGTCCAGCAACGTCCTGGCTATCACTGCGGCGATAGGAGATAAAAATCGAGGGCATCCGTCAGGGCAACATCGGCAAGGCTGTCTCTATTAAACGCCAGCTTGCTGAATCTGTCTCTGTCTACACGGCATCCTACTCTAGCATACCCAGTGTGACTAACTACCGTCGCTGATAAAAATTGAGCCACCTAACGTTGGAGTTCAACGGCGGCAGTAACTTTAGATTTTGATTAGCTGGTTATGCTCCGCCGTTGCAACGCAGTGTTAGCTGGCGGCAACTACCATTGCTTATCGCAAGGGAAGAAATCTTACTTGCCCTTCCCACTCGCCCTCAAGACTGCACTCTGCAATCAATAGAATTTCCTCGATCGCTAACCCTACTGGGACACGACGACTCACCTCAAACAACCCAGGCATCGGCAGCTCAGCTTGGATACGTTGATAGGCAAAAGTGATCATCGTAGCAACGTCGTGAGTCAGAACAATTCGTCCTTCTTCGGCTGCCCACGCCAAAACAGTTGGATCGTCTACTCCTGACAGTTCCACGTCTTGAACACGCACAATTCCAACGTCTGGATTTTGGCGAAGAACGCCTCTTATAATTTGGTTGTTGAAGTTTTCGTCAGCCAGAAACTTAACCATTTTGCCTACCTGGCTTAACTTCGCCTAGCAAGCAAGCGGTCACGAATTCCAAGTGGATTAAAGCGTCTTTCGGCTTCTTGCTGAATCGCATCTGCTTGACGTTGCCGTTCTACCAAGTAGGTGTTTACCTCATCCCGATGTCTGAGGTAGTAACCGATAACTAGATAAATATCGGATAACTCTAGCGATGGATATTGCTCCCCTATCTCCTCGGATGTACACCA
>JAAHIA010000479.1 GCA_010671975.1 Leptolyngbya sp. SIO4C1
TGACCACCTACATGGTACTCAACGTTGCCGCTGGGATTGAAGGCTTTCTGCAGAGCCCTTCCTATCGACCGACCTTTCGCGTGCCCTGGTACGTTTCAATTGTGGGCGCGCTGGGCTGTATTGCCATCATGTTTTTGATTAACGCGATCGCAACGGTCCTGGCAGCGCTGATTGTCTTGGGCATTTACCTGTGGCTAGAGCGACAGGAAATCCAAACGACCTGGGGAGACGTGCGCCAGGGAATTTGGCTGACGCTGGTGCGGGCGGGGCTGTTTAATATTGCCGATAGCCCCGATCCTAAAAACTGGCGACCGCATCTATTGGTTTTGTCGGGCGCACCCACCAAGCGCTGGCATCTGATTGAAATGGCCGCTGCGCTGACCCACGGGCGCGGATTAATTACAGTGGCTAGCATTCTTCCCTCTGGCTCGCGCGATTTGGCTCAGCAAGAAACCATGGGCAACACCCTGCGAGAATATTTAGAACGTCGCGGTATTCGGGCCTTTGTGAAGCTCACAACGGCGCAGGATCCGTTTGCTGGGTCTGAGCAGCTGATTGAATCTTATGGCATCGGTCCTTTAGTGCCCAACACAGTTTTGCTAGGAGACACTGAAAACGCCAATCCGACCGTGCGGCAGCGCTACTGCGATCTGATTGCTAAATGCCACCGCGCCAAGCGCAACGTTGTGATTTTCCGCAGTCAGCCTGAAAATTTAGAAGCGCTCTACCGCCGTCAGCCTAAGCGAATTGATGTTTGGTGGGGGGGGCTACAGTCAAACGGTGGCCTGATGCTAATTTTGGCCTATCTGCTGCGCAATAGCTGGCGCTGGCGCTCGGCTGAGATTTGTCTCAAGCTAGTGGTGGCCGATAGCACAGCCGCACAGGCAGTCGAGACAAACATCAAGGGCCTGATTGAGACGCTAAGAATTGGGGCTAAGCCAGAGGTCATTGTGGCAGCCGGTCGCCCCTTCGACGATATCCTCAACCAGTCTTCCGCTAGCGCTGATATTGTCTTTCTGGGGCTAGCTACGCCGAATGAAGCCTTCCCAGACTACTATCAGTCACTGCAAAAGCGAACGGCGGCGCTGCCACCGACGATTTTCGTGCTGGCCTCAGAAGAGCTGGCTTTTGCTGAACTGCTGCAAAAGGAATAGACTGCGCTATTCAACGACTCTGAGTCGACCCTGGTTGAGCGCATCGTAGATTTGATTGATCAGCATTTCATCGGTGGCGCTGATCTTATTTTGGGCAAACATCGCCATCAGCGTCTGCTGATCGGTCCGAGTAATGCGACGAGTCGCAAAAATTTTCGCGACCATTTCTTCCACAGAGGGCATAGTCTTACACACGTTAATGAGAGAGCTCAATAGAAACCAGCCGACGCTAGACATCAATTCAGCAGGCTCTACATACTTAACTGTATAAGGTTAAATTTGGCACAGCATCGGTGATATACCGTATTTGCGGGCAGCGCTTACGATATCTATACTTTCTAATTCAGTAAATCTAGCCGTCGGCTAACGAGGCGCGAATAACCGCTTCGGTTTCCTCAGTAAAACTGCTGACTAACTTGTAAAATAGGCAACCTTAAGCTTGCGACCTGCCGACAAACAAAAAGGAGCTCTCGGCGTGAGAACTCCCTCAGGTTTATTTGTAGCGCCTTAGCGAGCCTAGACGATTAAACCGCTGCTAGCTCAGGCTCAGGCTGCTTGCTGCTGCGAATGCCGCGAATGGCTTCAGCATAGTCTGACGCTTTGAAAACGGCTGAGCCAGCTACGATAGCATTAGCACCTGCTTCTAGCACCTGCCAGGTATTGTTAGCTTTGAGACCGCCATCTACCTCAATCCAAGGATCGAGGCCGCGCTCGTCGCACATCTGACGCAGCTGGCGAATCTTCGGCAGGATAGCGGGGATAAACTTTTGACCGCCAAAGCCCGGATTCACGCTCATAATCAGAATCAGATCGCACACCTCTAGCACATACTCAATCAGGTCGAGCGGCGTTGAGGGATTGAGGACAACACCGGCCTGCTTGCCCAGCTCGCGAATCTGGCACAGGGTGCGGTGCAGGTGTGGCGAGGCGTTGTGCTCAGCATGGACTGAGATAATATCAGCACCGGCTGCTGCAAAGCCTTCAACATATTTTTCTGGCTCGACGATCATCAGGTGCACGTCAAGCGGCTTCTGGGTGATGGGCCGAATTGCTTCGACAATCAGCGGACCAATCGTGATGTTGGGAACGAACCGACCATCCATGACGTCAACATGAATCCAGTCCGCGCCGGCTTTGTCTACTGCGCGAATTTCTTCACCCAGCCGGCTAAAGTCAGCCGATAAAATTGACGGGGCAATGACGACGGATTTGTTGGAAGAAGTTTGCGGCATGGCGGACGGCCTCTTATATAACTGCGAAATATTTGTGTATATCGTAACAAAATCTTTAGACTCCTTCCAAATTCTGTAAATATCTGGTTCGGGTGTCATGACAAATGAGCCGTCACCTGAGCTGTGCGATCGCACTCTTTTTTAGGCCTTTGCTAATCCTGCAGCGGCCGCTCATCTATGCGAAAGATTGCGCTACAGTTGCTCTAAGGCCGCTGGCTTAGGAGCAGCCGATCACAGCCCCAACGTTAGCTACGCAGCAATAGGCGCCTAAATTTTGAGGATGACTCGATCCATGAGCGGTTTGTTTAAGATGAGCGGTTTATTGAGACAGGGCTGGATACAGCAGCTTGCCCAGCGACGCGGCGCTGCTTTAATCATTGGCGGAGCCGGTCTTGCAGTTGGGCTGCCGGCCTGGGGACTTTCGACCTCCGTTGGGCCAGAAGGGATCGACGCGCTGCAGCTGCACGCTGAGCCCTACAATCTAACCGGCAAAAAAATTGCGATCGGGCAGGTTGAAATTGGTCGCCCTAGCGTCTTTGGAATTGATAAGATTGCGCTTGAGAACCTGCCCTTTCGGGTGGCTCAGGTGCTACAGCTAGAGCGCAGCGGTATTGCAGATGAATATGTAGATCCGCACGCCACCAACGTTGCCAGCGTGATGATTTCTCAAGATAAGTTTTTAACCGGCGTTGCGCCGGATGCCGTGCTGTTCTCAGCGGCGATCGGCCCGATTACTGAATTTTCTGGTCAGCCCGAGGAATGTCTGGCGTCTCAGGCAGTGGCGTTGCGCAACAGCGGCGATGTTCGCGCTATCAACTTTAGCTTTGGTGAACCCCTAAACCGCGATCCGCGACCGGAAGCGCTGCTAGATGGCAACGCTCTGCTGACGCAGTGTATTGACTGGTCAGAGCGAGTGCACGATGTGCTCTATGTGATTGCAGGCAACCAGGGCGGCGGCGGTATTCCGATTCCGACCGATAATTTCAATGGCGTTAACGTGGCCTACTCGACTCAGATAGACGGGCGCTTCGTCAAAGTCGACTTTGCCAATCTCAGCAGCGAACCGACGTTTAGCTCGCCTCGCAGCGCTAGACCCGAGTCTAATGAAGGACCGCGTCGGTCAATCAACCTTGTGGCTCCCGGCAGCCGGATTGAGAT
>JAAHIA010000048.1 GCA_010671975.1 Leptolyngbya sp. SIO4C1
GCTCAAGAGAATCTCAAGCCTGAGCAGCTGGTGACGATTGTGGTCGGCAATAGCGAGGCAATGACGCCTGGCTTAGATAGCCTAGAGATGCCGGTTACCCCCATTGATATTTCAATTCCGGGAGCCCCTGCTTAGTGCTCAATACTGATTTCTTTCTGCGCAATCTTTGGTACCACGCCCTGCCTAGCGCCGAGCTGAAGCCGGGGCAAATGCTGAGCCGCACCTACCTTGGCGAACCAATTTTGCTGGGGCGCACTCGGGCTGGTAAGGTGTTTGCGCTGCAAGATATCTGTCCGCATAGGGCCGTACCGCTCAGCTGCGGCTGGTTTGACGGTGAGCAGGTGCAGTGCTGCTATCATGGCTGGAAGTTTAACCAGGGCGGACGCTGTACTGAAATTCCGTCGCTGATGAGCGAGCAGGAAATGGACCTCAGCCGGTTTGACGTACCGAGCTACCCGATTCGCGAGACGCAGGGCAATCTCTGGATCTACATGCGCGATCGCGCTACTGCTACTCCGCAATTCGACGTACCGGCTATTCCTGGCTTTGCAGGAAAATCGCCCAACTTAACCTACACGGTTCGCTTTCCCTGCTTTATCGATCACGCCGTTGTGGGCCTGATGGATCCGGCCCATTCGCCTTACGTGCATCGCGCCTGGTGGTGGCGCACGGCGGCGCTGCACGATGAGATCAAGCAGTTTGAGCCGGTGCCCTACGGCTTTCGGATGACGCGGCACCAGCTAGAGAACGCAGGCTATCTGTACAACCTGATTGGCGGTGCCCCGGCGACTGAAATCACCTTCTATCTGCCCAGCGTTCGGATCGAGGAAACGACCACCTCGAAGTACCGTGTCTGCAACCTAACAACGGTCACGCCGATCAGCGAGCAAGCGACCGACGTGACCTTTCAGTTCTATTGGAATATGCCCTGGGGCTGGCTGCTGAAGCCGCTGCTGCGCCCGCTAGTCAAAGCATTTCTCGATCAAGATCGGTCTGTGGTCGTCAAGCAGCAAATTGGCCTACAGCACAATCCGGTGCTGCGGCTGATTAAAGACTCGGATACGCCAGCGCGGTGGTACTACCAGCTGAAGAACGAATATGCCAGGGCTATGGCCGAAGATCGAGACTTTGTTAGTCCGGTGAAGCCGCAGGTGCTGCGCTGGCGGGCATAGCAAAACCTATTCTTCGTCTTGCCCAAACAGCTGCTTCACCTTTTTACCAAAGCTCTCCGTATCGGGCACCGGCTCGACCGTTTTCTCAATCATCTTCTCAGTAGGCGTTGGGGCAGCGCCGAAAGCTTCTGATTCAGCTTCTTGCGTTTTGTCAATCATATTCTGGTTAGCGTTTTGATCAGCCTGCTGCAGCTGGTCGTAGGCCTCGGTCTCGTATTGAGGCTCGGTGTCGGGGGTAGCGTCTGCGATCGCAGCGCTGGCTAGCCCGCCCAGACAGAGGCCCGCCACAGCGATTAGGGGCAGCAAGATACGCAGCCCGGTACGAAACAAACGAGCGATGGCTGACACAAAAGCAATCATATATAACTTCCTACTTACTCTTCTTTGACTGAGGGGCAGCATTAACCACCCGAGTCCGCTGCGTCTGACGCGGCTCAGCTGCCTGCTTTTTAGGCGCATTATACGAACGACTATCCATACTACTCTGCGAGTCCGTGCAATTTCCAGCGGTATTCTAAAGAATTGCCTCTGGCGACACCTCGCCCTTTAGTCAGATCTAGCCGCTCTCCAGCTATTTTTTAGCTACTAGCAGCAGCCCCAGCACTAGCAGTAGCGCGAGCTCTGTGCCAACCAGGCCATTTAGCACCTGGGCCTGCTCAGGCGCCTCAATGAACTGCTGTCGAAAAACGGTGTAAGGCACAATCTGTAGCGCAACTAGCCCCACCACAAACGCAGCCACTGCCCAAGCTTGCCGATACCACAGACCAACCGCTGCGATCGCATTAAACAGCAGCAGTACAACATCCATGACGCGCCAGAGCAGCGGCGTCGTCAGCCAGGGTTTGCCAGACCAGCCCAAAATATTGCCCACGTGCATGGCTGCTCCGTAGGCTAACACTACGGCCAAAAATCTTAAATAGAGGCCCGTCCAAGGCTGGGCAACCGCGTTCGTCAAAGCAGTGAGCATAGCCTAAGCCCTAAATCTTGCCCAATGAGTAGCAGCTTCTGGCCGCCAGTGCGCTCAGCTTAATGCTTTCTCAAGACGTCCGGTGCTGCTATGCCGAGTGCGATCGCGGCCGCAGCGACAGCAAATCTTTCATCGAGGCCAGCAGCTTAACGTGAACCGCTGCGATCGCAGCGGCAGCGGTGAGCACAAAGCGCCACTCAACGTTGACGCGAAAGGCCGCCGTCTGAACCTGGCCGCGCACCGTCACCTCGGTTTGACCGTCAGCTAGCGTCTCTGAGCAATGCTCAGCTGGGAAAGCCCGCATATTGCTGGCCTCCTGCCGCAGATAGTCTAGCACCGCCGCTCGCCCCTCAATCGGGGATTCAAACGGCGCATGCAGCCTGCCTGTGGGCGCAAAGAGCGTAGCCGTCTGCACAAAATCGTTCTGGTTGAACGACTCAAAGTAGCGGTCAACAGTTGCCACCTCAGTTGGCTTGTAACTCAGCTGCATGATCAATGCGTTCTCCTAGATCTAGTTTCTACGGCAGAGGGTCTCAAAATTGCCTGAGCCAGCCACTTAGGCAGCGCCCATATCCACCACGGCTTCACGCAGCACCGTGATCTGCTGGTTGAAGTCTAGGCCGGAAAGCTTTAGAAATACCTGCTGCGCGCCCTCTGGCAGCTCATAGTCGTTTGGGACTGGCACCACTTCACCTGTCTTCATCAGCTCAGCCAGCTCGTACCAGAACACCAGCTTGTTGTCCGTTGTGAAGGCACCGTACTCTTTGGTCTGAGAGGTGCTCGTCCGGTTTACCAGATCGCGCATGAAGTTAAGCTGCGCGCCTTCATCCATTTCCTTGATCTGCTGGAGCAGCTTGTTGGTCACCTGCTCGCCGGTTGCACCCGGTGCCGCTGGCGTAATGGAATTACCCATTGCCTCATAAAGCTTCCACAGCAGACCCAGCTGCGCGTCGGTCTCAAGCTGTGAAAAAGCCTTGGCCGCATCTTCAGCAGTTGCGTTTGGGCTAATCGGGGTAGACATAGGTAAGCCTCCTGGATACAGTTCAATGCGCCCAGCGTCAGAAGCCCAGCGCAGTTCAGGTTTCAAGTTAACGATTATTAACAATTTAGGTGAGGCTCAAAGGGCAGATATCCAATCGATTTAGAATCAATCTAGAGATACACCTGAAGCACAGCCCTGATCGCTTTGTTACCCTATGTAAACAGAGTCTTAAACATTAGTCTTAAACACTAGTCTTAAACATTGTGGATGACGATGCGAATGATGAGTTCTACAGGCGTGCAGGCAGTTTCTTCAGCGCCGACGGTTACCAAAGAACGCGATCAGCAAACGACGCGCAAGCTCTATCCCAACTACAAAATTATTGTCCTCAACGACGACTTCAACACGTTTGAGCACGTGGCGAAAACGCTGGCAAAGTATATTCCCAACCTGTCGCCCGATCAGGCTTGGCAGCTGACCAATCAGATTCACTTTGAAGGGCAGGCGGTGGTGTGGGTCGGACCGCTAGAGCAGGCTGAACTTTACCATAGCCAGCTGACGCGCGCTGGGCTGACGATGGCCCCGCTAGAGAAGGCTTAGCGGCATGGCAGATACCTCGCCCGGCCGGGTCGTCTTAACCCATTCGACGCATGTACCTGGGCTGATTCCTGTGTTAAGAAAGCTGGCGCTGCAGCCTCAAATTTCAACCGTGACCCCAGCGGTGATTCGACGGGTGCGATCGCATGCACCGCAGCTCAGGCTGAAGGTGTCGGTGCCGACTTTGGGCGGCTTCAAGCTGATTGCGCGCAAGGGCAAGACCGCGCAAGAGGTGTTTGTAATCACGACCCTGAGCCAGCCGCAGCTAGAGGCGGCAATTCGCGACAGCCTGCGCTGACGGCCTGCAATGCTAGAAACGGTCACCGAAGGGCAGGTCAGCTTTTGCATTGGGCCGGCCTTCTATCGGGTGCAGAGCCAGGTTGGTCGCGACCTAGCCGTGCTGGCAGCGACAGTTGATCGGCAGCGGCAGGGCGAGCTGCGGGTGCTCGATGCCATGACCGGCTGCGGCGTGCGACCGCTGCGCTATCAGCAAGAAGCGGGGGCCGACTGGGTTTGGGCAAATGAGGCCAACCCAGAGCTGCAGGCGGTGCTCAGCCGTAATCTCGCTGAGGGGATGCGACCTGATACTTACTGCATCACCCATCAGGATGCTAATCAGCTGTTCTTCGACTGCTATCAGCGGCGCGACTTTTACGATCTCGTCGATGTCGATAGCTTTGGTAGCCCCACGCCGTTTATCAGCACGGCGCTCTGGGTCACTAAGCTGGGCGGCCTGCTCTACTTGACTAGCACTGACGGCCGCGCCACCAGCGGCCATGCCCCAGACAAAAGCCTGCAGGTGTACGGTGCCTACGCGCGCAGCCATCCGGCCGTCCACGAGCAGGGGCTGCGGCTGCTCATTGGCAGGGTCGCTCAGCAGGCGGCGGCCCGAGGGCTGCAGATTCAGCCGGTGTTCTCAGTCTTTAATGGCCAGGTGCATCGCGCTATGGTGCGGCTGCTGGCTCACGCCGCTTGGGACAGCAGCTTGTATGGTTTTTTGGCCTACTGCCACAGCTGCGGCCAGTTTCATACAGCGGGCTGGCGGCAGCTAGGTCGAGTGCAGTGCAGCTGTGGGGCTGAGCATCCACCCGTACTTAGCGGCCCGCTATGGCTCGGTCGCTTACATGACTGCCCCATGCTCACAGCGATGGCAGCACAGGCTGAGCGGTGGGGCTGGGTTGAGCGCCGGTCGCTGCTTCAGACGATGTGGGCAGAAGCCGAGCTGCCGCCCTACTACTATCCGCTGGCAGAGCTAGGCCGGCGCGGCCGCATGGATATTCCGCCGCGCGATCGCTTAATTCAGGCGCTGTGCGATCGCGGCTATCAGGCTACCCGCACCCACCTAGATGCCCAGGCCATCAAAACAACCGCGCCAATTGCGACCTGCATTGCGACGGCTAGGGCGCTTGCGTGATAGGCTAGCCAGCAACCGTCAGCATAGGGAACCGTGCCATGCTCGATACACGGCAGCTTACTGGCAAGCAGCGCCTCTTGATTCAGCAGCTGCAGCCGCAGCAGACGATTGAGAGTTTGCAACAGTTCTGTCGGCAGCGGGCCATCGACTTTAACTTCGCGAAAGGCTTTTTGCTCAGCGGTGTGATAGATGACTGGGTACAGCTACAGGCGCTGAGCGAGACTGCCTGGGTGCTGACTGACAAAGGCGAAGCGCTGCAGGGGCGGCTGCCCGGCAGCAATCTGGTCGACAAGCTACAGCGCGGCGTCAGCGAAGTCAGTCAGCTGCAGATGCTGCTTGGCCAAACCTTTAGCCTGGCCTATGGGGCGCTGCGTAAGGCAGGTGCGATTGATATGCAAGGCTCAGAGGGTGAGAAAGAGATTGTTGTGCTCGATGCGGAAAAGCTCTCGACCTATCAGCAGCGACAGGCCAGTTTTGCTGCGATCGCGCAGGGGGCCGCTTCACCCGATACCTACCCGGATGTCCATCTAGACTGGCTACAGCAGCAGGGCTACATCGCTGAAAAAACAGCAACAGACTATCGGTTAACCATCTCACCCAGGCTAGCTCAGCTCGATTTGCAGCCGCTGGTGACCGCCCTGACTAGCGAACTGCTGCTGTCAGAACAGTGGCGCGAGGTAGAGCTGAAGTCCTACAACATTCATGACCCGGTGCCCGACATTGCCTATGGGCGACCAACCATTTTGACCCAGTGTATTCAACAGATTCGCGATATCTTTTTGAATATGGGCTTTGATGAAATGTCGGGCTTTTTGGTGGAGACTGCTTTCTGGAATTTCGATGCGCTGTTTACCCCGCAAGATCATCCGGCGCGAGAGATGCAAGATACGTTCTATCTGAGCCAGCCGCAGCAGCTACCGCTGCCAGAAGATGCGGCACTTATAGAGGGCATCCAACGGGCTCATGAAGATAACTATGGCGGCAGCTGGACAACAGAAGTCGCTAGCCGAGCGATCCTCAGAGCCCATACCACTTCTTCAACAGCCCGCCGGCTCTATGCGCTGCGGGGCCGTGATGGTAAATATTTCTCTATTGATAAAGTCTTTCGCAATGAGACCGTTGATCGCACTCATCTGGCCGAGTTTCATCAGATTGAGGGTGTGGTAGTGGGTGAGCTGCTGAGCGTGCGCACGCTGATGGGCTACCTTACCTATTTCTATGAGCGCCTGGGGTTTAAAGATCTCAAATTTAAACCAACCTATAATCCTTACACTGAGCCCTCGCTTGAGGTTTATGCCTATCACGCACCAAGCCAGCGCTATCTAGAAGTAGGCAATTCGGGTCTGTTTCGTCCAGAGATGCTGGGGTCGCTCGGCTGCGGTGAGAAGGCGACGATTGCCTGGGGGCTGGGTTTAGAGCGGATTGCTATGCTGCTGTATGAGGTGGAGAAGCTGTCGGATTTGGCAGGGCCGGATATGCGACTGCAGGGGCCGCTGTAGGGAGAGGAGGAAGGTGAGGAAGATGGGGGAGATTTTTGACTGCTGGAGGGGTGACTGATGCCGACTGTATCTTTTCCGCTGGATTATTTGCAACGTTTGACTCAGACGCCGCCTGCACGGCTAGAGCAGCAGGCGTTTGACTATGGCTTAGAGGCAACGCTGCAGGATGGGATGCTGGAGGTGGAGGTGACCGCAGAGCGGCCTGATCTGCTGGCGGCTGAGGGCTTTACGCGAGCGATTAATGTCTATAATGGGCAGCCGCGCGCTGTGCCAGAATCGTTGGCAGCTTCGGGCTATCGAGTGCAGGTGGCCCCTGAAGTGCTGGCGCTGAGGCCCTATATTGCAGCACTCACGGTGGAGAATGTCAGTCTTGGGGCGGCTGGCTTGGAGTCGCTAATTCAGTTTCAGGAGAAAGTGACGCAAACGTTTGGGCGACAGCGTCAGAAAATTGCGATTGGCGTCTATGACCTAGACCAAGTGGAGGGCGATCTGCACTATGTTGCACGGCCGAAAGCCGCTCTCTCTTTTGTACCGCTGGCTGGGGCAGCCTCTATGAGTGCCCAGCAGATTTTGAGCGAGCATCCCAGTGGCAAACTCTATGCGCGAACGCTGCCTGAGAGCGATCGCGTGCCGGTGCTGCAAGATAGCGTTGGCCAGGTACTCTCAATGCCGCCGATTATTAATGCGGCCAAGATTGGCGAGGTGACGGCTGCGACTCAGACGCTGCTGATTGATGTCACCGGGATTTCTAAGAAAACGGTGCTAGAGATGGCAAATATTCTGGCGCACAACTTTTTGGATGCCGGCGGCCTGGTGAAGACGGTCGAGATTCAGCATCCAGATGGAGACTACATCACACCGACATTGGCGCGACAATCGGTGGCGTTTTCGGCCAAGTTCTTGAATCAGACGCTGGGCAGCGCGATCGCAAAGTCTGACCTAAAAAAATATTTAGATCGCATGGATCTCAAAGTCACGGGCACCGACGTGATTTGGGTGCCCACCTACCGCACCGATATCTTTAGCGATACCGACATTGCGGGCGATCTGCTGGTGGCCATCGGCATCGATAATTTTGAGGCCGAACCAACCGCGCTGAAGTTTCACATGGGCACAGCCGATACTCTAAAGCAGTACGTGCTCAAGCTCAGCGATCTGGCGCAGCGGATGGAGCTGATGGAAGTCAAGAGCTTTGTCCTGACCAATCCGGCGCTGCTAGAGCGGTTTGACTATCCCTTCATTCAGACTGATAACGCTAAGAGTCAACTGCTGAGCGCAGCGCGCAGTACGCTGCAGGCCGGGCTGCTGGAGATTTTGTCGCATAACATCAGCGCGCCTAAGCCGATCAACATCTATGAGACCGGCGAGGTGATTCGGCTGAATGCCGATCAGACAGTGTTAGAAACGGTCTGCTGGGGGTTTGCCAGCCTCGATGCCAAAGCCTCGTTTGCGATCGCCAAGTCCTACGTACAAACCCTGCTAAAGACGCTGCAGCTGCCCTATGAGCTCAAGCAGCTCGAAGCCGTGCAGTATATTGCCGGGCGAGCGGCGGCTGTACTCGTTGAGGGCGAGCTTGCCGGTCACTTCGGCGAAATTCATCCCGAGCTGCTAAACTACTTTTCGTTTCCAGAGCCGGTCTGCGCCGGTGAGCTAGACTGTCGCGTGCTAATGGCAGCGTCGCACTGAGCCAAACCAGGCGAACATCACAGGACATTACGAATGGCCGGTCTTGCGGCTACTCGCGCCAGAATAAAGAGGCAGCGTTTCTGCGCACGCTATGTTTACCAAAATTCTGGCTCCGATTCAAAATCGCCTCACCGACCAGGTTGTCTTTGACACAGCCCTGTCGCTGGCTCAGCAAACTTCGGCTCGCCTGATGCTGCTGCGCGTCTTTTCGCCTGAGATGCGGGCGGCACCAGCGCTGCCCAATCCTACGCTCTACCGCTACCCAATGGTGACCGATGAGCTGATGCTGACCTATCGCCAGCGCTGGGAAGATTTAGAAAACTCTGGGCTAGAGATGCTGAAGCAGCTATCAGAGCAGGCCCAGGCAAGCGGTATCACCGTTGAATTTACGCAAAATTTTGGCAACGTCGGCCAGGTGATCTGCGAGGTTGGCGAAAACTGGGGCGCTGATCTAATTGTCACTCGTCAGCCCGATCGCTCCAAGCTAGACGAGCTGTTTTTGGGCAGCATTAGCAACTACGTGCTGCACCATGCGAGCTGCCCGGTCTTAGCCATTCCTCAGGCTGATGATTCAACTCTGCGCTAGACTCGAGGGAGCGTTTGAAGCGCACTGGTCTATAGCAGGGGCAGTTACGTCATATGAAGCGATTTACTCAACCTTGGTTGGTGCTGGCAGCCGTGCTATGGCTCAGCGCTGCAGGCTGCTCAGGCCGCGTAACCGACACAGCTGAAGCCCCGCCCGAAACCCTACCTGAAACATCGGCCGAAGCGCAGGCTGAGGCGCGGGCAAGGTGGGAAGCGCAGCAGCAGCGCGTCAGTGAAGTGCTCAGCGATCGCACTCGCGCCGAGCTAGTCGGCAATTCACCCACCAAAGGCAGCTCAGAGGCGGACGTGGTGCTGTTCAAATTCTCTGATTTTCAGTGCCCCTACTGTGCGGTGGCAGCCGGTGAGATGAAAACGTTTATGGACGGACGTGAGGATGTGCTCTACGTCTACAAGCATTTCCCGCTCAACAGCATTCACCCGGAAGCCACGCCGGCTGCCAAAGCAGCCTGGGCAGCGCAGCAGCAGGATCAGTTCTGGATTTACCACAACGGCCTGTTTGCCAACCAAGACCGGCTGGGCGAAGCGCTCTATGTCGAACTGGCTGAGCAGATTGGCCTAGATATGGAAAAATTTAATCGCGATCGCAGCAGCGATACCGCAGCGGCAGCGGTGCAAACAGACCTGGAGCTGGCAGAGGCGCTGCAGCTAGGCGGCACCCCCACCTTTCTAATGAACGATCTGCTGATTCCAGCGGGCGCGCCGATTGAATTTTTTGAAGAGGCCACGGCGCGCCTCAAAGCCTACAGCGAGCAGTCGCCTTAGAGCTTTACTGCTCCTGCATCAGCCGCATGTAGTTGCGCTGCAGCTGCAGATTGCTCTGCGTTACCTGATCGGCGAGTCCCTTTTCGGCATCGCTCATCCCTTGCCAAAAAGCGGCCGAGCGCTGAGCCGCAATATAGTCATCCCACAGCAGCTTCAGCAGATCGGCCATCTGCTCATTTTCATTGGCCAGCTCCTGGTAGAGCTCTTCAAAGTGCTCGTTAGCGTCAGGATGGGTCTTGAGATCTTGCGTCAGCGCGATCGCGCTTTTAAGTGCAATTTTGTAGGCGTTAGAAGTAGAGTTTGTCATTTCGTTTTTTGCTTGTCTAACTGCGAATAGTCGACTTTCAGTTTGCCGCAAAGTAGCTGCGGCGAGCGTCTATAAACATACAGAAAAGCGCCTGATCTTTAGAAAGAACCTGCCTATTTGCAGCGATCGCTAATCTTTCTGGGGCTAGCCAGCTACCTCTTATGAAAGATTTAGCGAGCGCAGAGACTCTATCAACCGATAGATCGGTGCGCTAACCCTTCTCTACTAAAGTGGGGGCCTAGCGTTTCAGAGATAATAATAGAAAACTGTGGAAGACGTTTCACTTTCGGCTGCCTGGGAAAAAGTCGGTTCAATGGCGAACTATACCATTCGGCTTTTACCCAGCTTAGCGGTTGGCATTGTTGTATTTATAATTTTTTGGATTATTGCCCGGCTGGTACGCAACTTTGTGCGCAAGCTGGCGCGAAATCGTAAAGATGCTCGTAACGTAGGGCTAGTTTTCGGTCGCCTGGCGCAGGGGGCGATCGTTATTCTAGGGTTGCTGATTGCCCTGACCGTTGTTTTTCCTAGCTTTCAACCCGCTGACCTGTTGGCCACGTTGGGGATTGGCGGTGTGGCGATTGGCTTCGCCTTCCGCGATGTGCTGCAAAACTTCCTAGCTGGAATTTTAATTCTGCTGACCGAGCCGTTTGAGCTAGACGATCAGATTGTCTTTAAAGACTATGAGGGCACGGTCGAGCGCATCCAAACTCGCGCCACCACGATTCGCACCTACGACGGTCGTCGAGTTGTGATTCCCAATGCTGAGCTATTCACGAACTCAGTGACGGTCAATACTGCCTATGAAAAACGGCGTCTGCAATACGACTTTGGCATTGGCTACGGCGACAGTATTTCCAAAGCTAAAGAAGTCATTCTAGAAACGCTCAGACGAGAGGACGGCATCCTAAAAGATCCGGCACCGGAAGTGCTGGTGGTTGATCTCGCCGCAAGCACGATCAACCTGCGCGTTCGCTGGTGGATTGATCCACCCCGCCGCGCTGACGTAATGGCGTCTATGGACCAAATTCTCGAAGTGGTTTGCGTAGAGCTAGTCAAAGCCGGCATCGACCTGCCCTTCCCAACCCAGCAAATTCTATTCCACGATCAGACCGAAGAGACCGATGGCGATCGCACCCGTCAGCGCGAAGGCTGGCCAGCTCAGCAAGACAATCCCAAAGCGATGCCGCTATCGCGAGCGATGCTGTATTTAGCCAAGTCGCAAAACGATCAGGGCGAGCCTGAATAAGTTGGTGAATTTAATCATCACCCACTCAGTCAAAGGCTCGCTAGCCCTGCAAGAGACTATGCTGAAAGCCTTCAAAGTTATCAGCTTTAGGAGCTTTCAGCTTCTTTTTTAGACATGGCAACTGTTAACGCTATTAGAACGAGTCCGCAACGCTATTGGGTCATCTCTAATCCCTAATTTGGTTGTAAACGGCCCACATCAATATGCTGGCCGCTTCTTGTCGAAACGCCTCGTCGTTCATCAGTCGAGTAAAGATCTCTTCGTTGCCCTCTATGCGCTCGATGAAGAGATTTTCTAGCAATTTGCTGAAGACAGGCTCGAAGTTTTCAACGGAGTTGACGGTAGCGGCCTGGCGGATTTGCTCATTTGCGATCGCAGTTTCACGAATCTGGTCGAAAAATAGCTGATCGGCCAGGGTGAATTCGGTGCCAAAGCGTTCATTCAGCGTTTCGACCAGGGTGGAAAGCTGGACCGATTCATCGGCTTGGCCTGTGCCCACTTCGCGGGGACCATATAGGGCATCCGCTTCGCCTTCTTTAAGGCTGATGCTGCCTTCGCTGATTTTTTCAAGGCGGTAATATTTCAGCGCGACTTCATTGTCGATTTTGACGATAGGGCCATCTTGGGTACGCGGTAGCTTGGTCAGCAGGTAGCGGCCAAAGGGAGCGCGTCATTCTTGGGCTAGAGAAAAAATGCTATCGAGAGTTCCATTGAGATAGGCACAGCGCAAGGCCAGGATTTGAGTGACTCGTTCCGGTTTCCATCGCGCTCCTGTGATTTGAATGCGCTCATCAATTTGCTTAATCCAAGATTCTACCGGACTTGAACTAATCGGCAATCCTTCCATCTGGTAATAGCGATAGTTTGGGATAGGACTGCGATGATTTCTCACATAAGTCTGAAAGCGTTGAGAAGCCTCCGTTTCTATCGTTGATAACAGCATCAGTGTTTTGTCGACCTGCCCTTCCCAAAGCAGGGCTTCAGCCTGGGCGTTGCACAGCTTGTTTGGGGCCTAGCTGGCGTTGACCCAAGAGGCTGGTTAAGATTCTGGGGTATCCGGGGTCTGGCCCTGTACATGTCTGGATAAAAAATTTCCCAATTCGGGAGAGACGTGCGCTAACACTTGGTGACGCACTGTCTGTTCAATATCAGCCAGGTTCTCCATTGGCATTGCCTGGGTCTCGGCATCTGCGTATAGAATTTTAGCAATTTCACTCAGGTGAGCTTGGAGGGCTTGCTTTTGCTCTGTGTTCATGGCAGTTAAGAGGTGCGATCAGCCTTTTCCTATTCTGATTTTTCTACCATTGAATGATGACGCACTCCCCATGGCGACTCTCGATAGCGCGCTTGAATTCGTTCCGCGATCACAGAGCGTCGCTGTTCTCGATCAGACAGGTCACCGACAGTCAGTAAGTGCTCTGGTATTCCGCCCATTTTTTCTAGAATGGTTTGCTTCGGCTGTGAAGACTCAAGCCGATCGCGTAAAAGCTGCTTAACCAAATCGCTGATCGTAATCTCTTCACGTTTCAGAATTTCGATCAGATATCTTTCGGCTTCGTCATCCAAACTAATGTTTAACATCAAAAGTTATTCCCTCATAAAATAGGCTGTGATTAGAGCTAACCCCTTTCTCCCTTTTCCCTTTCTCACCCCAAATGCGCCTTAAAATAATCCGCATACAGCCAACACCTCGGCACCACGCGCTGCCCGTCGCGACAGACCAGCCCCGCCCCGTGTAGCCGAAAATACAGCACCTCGTCTTCACAGGTTTGCTCGCGTAATATTTTGAGAAATCCGTTGACCAGCGCCTTGTTGCCATACATGCGAAATAGGTGATATTTCAGATGGTCGCCAAAGGGGCCGTCTTCGGCGCGGGCACGGTCAAACAGCTGGCTGGCGCTCATGCGATCGCTGGCCACCAGATACAGCGCCTTGCGCACTAAGTAGGGATGACCGTTGACCAGCTGCATCAGCCGCCGCTCTTCGAGCGTGCTCAGCGGCAGTCCGTGAGCTTCATTCAAATGATGCACCTGCTGAGCGCTAAAGTCTTGCAGGCGTAGATTTTCGCCAACGTTAAAGGGCGACTGATTCAGATCGGCAATCAGCTGATAGGGCTCGGTTGAAGTAACCAGCGTCAGATCGAGATTCTTCCAGAGTTTTTTCGTGGCTCGCTGATTGTGCCAGCTGCGCAGCATACTGAAAGAATCGTTCCGAAACGGTGTGTCAAAAATCCGCTCAACTTCATCCATGGCTAGCACCAGCGGCTGCTCTAGCGATTTGAGCAGATAGCGACCGACGTAGCGCGTGCAGCGCTGCGGGTGGCCCAGCGGCTTTTGCCAATAGTCCGCGACCTGATCGTCTAAGTCGAGTTCATCGGTCAGCCAAAAGCAAAACTGCTGATAAAACTCATCCGCATCCTGCAGCGCCGCTCGATCAAACAGCTGAAAATCGAGAAACGCAACCTGCTTTCCGGCTTCTACAGCGCTGGCCATGATTCGATGTCGTCATGGGCAAAAAGGCTTTGGGGGACAGCGCTTGCCCTCATGCTACAAAACCTGACCTACTAATCCCGATAACGGCAGAAAATCGTAATTATTGCTGCTAGAAACGGCCTGCAGCTAATCGCCTAGCTCCTTTTCTCTGTCTTTTCTACCCTTCTTTCTTCCTAGGATACTGCTGCATCAGTCGCTGCACCTCTTCTGCATGATAGGAGCTGCGGGTCAATGGCGAAGCAACAACCTGCAAAAAGCCCATTGCTTCGCCCGCTTCACGCCAGGCATCGAACTGTTCTGGGGTGACAAATTCACTCACGCCAAGATGTTTTTGAGTGGGCTGTAGGTACTGTCCAATCGTGAGAATATCGCAGTCAACCGCGCGCAGGTCGGCCATCACCTGTCGCACTTCGGCATCGGTTTCGCCCAGGCCCACCATGATGCCTGACTTCGTATAGACCCAAGGAGCAATCTCTCGGGTTCGCAGCAGCAGCTCTAGGCTGCGCTGATAGTCGCCCTGTGGACGAGTGCGGCGATAGAGGCGAGGCACGGTCTCTGTGTTGTGGTTGAGCACCTCAGGAGCTGCCGATAGGATAGTGTTCAGGGCATCCCAGTTGCCGCACAGATCGGGTATCAGAACTTCGATAGTCGTGTTCGGAGAGACTTTACGAGTTTCCGCAATGCAGCGAACAAACTGGCTGGCACCGCCGTCTGGAAGGTCATCGCGATTGACTGAGGTAATCACCACGTGGTTGAGCCGCAGGCGGCGAACCGCTTCGGCAAGTCGCAGCGGCTCAGTCGGGTCTAGGGCCTGCGGCTTTTTCTCAAAGTCAATATCGCAGTAGGGGCAGGCGCGGGTGCAGGCCGGCCCCATGATTAAGAATGTAGCTGTGCCGGCGTTAAAGCACTCGCCGATATTCGGGCAGGAAGCCTCTTCACAGACCGTATTCAGATGCAGGTCTTGCAAAATGCTTTTGACAGCGCCGACCCGTTCCCACTGCGGTGCTTTAACTCTGAGCCAATCTGGTTTGACGACCACGCTTCCTATCCTGAGACGTACCGAACACCTAATCTTAGCAACTTTCCCGATGACCCACTGACTGCGCTGACGCCGCTTTCTGGGAAATTAGCGCTATGCTGACAGGCGTTGGGTTTAATGCCGCTCGGCGTAGCTATGCTCAGCGATCAGCAGCCAGTCACGCGATGCTTTGCCCTGCTCTGCTTTGGCGCAGCGCTGGGGCTAGCCGTGTTTGAAATCTATCGCTTTGCAGCGAACACCAGGCAGGCGGTCTCGACGCCTGACGCGCCAGTGGCGACCGCTCTGCTGAGCGAGTCCTCTCAATCCGGTGCGGCTCGACCACCTCAGGCTGCCGCCGCTCGGCCTGTGCTGACCCGCTCAGTGCCGGCTCGCGCAATACCGCCTCGGGCCGCTGTGCGATCGCACGGCCGCCGTCCCGTTGTCAATGGCGTCCCAGCGCCTCGCTCCGTACAAAGGCCCGTAGAGATGCCTGTGGAGATAACGGTGCGCGTCAGGCTCAGCGAGCGACAGGTGCTGCTCTATCGTAACGATCAGCCAATTGAGCGGTTTGATGTAGCGATTGGGCAGGCCGAATGGCAGACACCAGTTGGCACATTTGCCGTGCAGCAGATGCGCAAAGATCCGGCCTGGCAGCATCCCATTACCCGCACCGTGATTGCACCCGGACCAGACAACCCACTCGGCACCCGCTGGATCGGATTTTGGCGCGACGGTGAGGCCCAGATTGGCTTTCACGGCACCAATCAAGAATCTCTGATTGGTCAGGCAGTCTCCCACGGCTGCATCCGCATGCGCAATCAGGATATTCAAAAGCTGTACGACTATCTAGCGCTAGGCACTCCCGTAGTCGTCGAGCCCTAACGCTCGCAGCTAAGGCAAAAAAAAGCTGCCAACTGATGTTAGCAGCCTGGTGAGGTTAGAGGCACTTGGCAGGGTAGACGCAAACTGGATAAGCGTAATAAGCTCAATAGGCGCAAGCTATGCAGCGTTGGCCTGCAGCTCAAACTTGTGGGCATAGTCTTTGAGCAGATCGTTCATCTGACCAAAGAGACCCGGCTCGCCGTTAGACCGCTTGAGCGTTTGACGCTCGGGGAAGAAGTCGGGTCGATTGAGGCTATTGGCGATCGCATCTTTGACCTGCTCAGCAATCAGCGCCGATAGCTCATCTCTGGCCTTCTCTCGCTGGTAGGTAGCCCCTTCTTCAGTCGTGGCATAGAGCGGCGGCAATCGGTTTAGCGCATAGGCTGCCACATCGCCGAGATCCAGCGTGCAGTCGCTGCTCGCCTCAATCTCAGCGACCCGGGCAATGGCCTCGGTCAGCACCAGCTCTTCCATCACGTTGATGAACTGCTTGCGGGGCACCGCGACCACTTCGCCCGTCAGCAGCGAGCCCATCAGGCGGTCGAGGGCCATATATTCTTCAATCGAAAGTTCCGAAGCCGTATCGCAAATACGACCCACTTCCGCTTCCATCGCAGGGGTTAGATACCCGTCCTGCAAAGCCTGTTCAACAATCTTCTCAATACTACTCATCCTACTAATCGGCTCCGTTAGGTTGGTCTCGTAAGAAATCTATTAGCGGTAGTGGCCTTGATAGATTAAGTTAAATTTATAACTATCTGGGCCTAGTGTTCCCGATGCTGTCTTAGCAGACACAGCTATCCTGTAACAGATTCCAACTGAGCTACTAAATACTTTTCCTACTCCGGTTTTCCTTGAAAAACAGATAAACCGACAACAGCGCTTCTACGGATATTAAGCCAACTTGAAGCAACAGAAATCCTAACTCTAGCGAGTGCTTTTTTATACAAAAGCCTCGCGATAATCACGAGGCTAGTTGATATAACATTGATTGCCGATACATTAGCCAACGGACAAAGGGCTAGCCTACCCCGTCGTAGCGCCAGGGAACCGGGTCAACCGCAACGCCGTTGACATAGAGCCCCCAGTGCAGGTTAGGCCCAGTCGCAAACCCGGTTGAGCCCATGCGCCCAATCAGCTGCCCAGCTTGCACAAAGTCGCCTTCTTGCACATCGAAGCTCGACAGGTGAATCATGACGCTGACCACGCCCTGACCGTGATCGATGCCGATTGTATTACCATTCAGCACAAAGCCATCTTCAACTCGACCTACCAGCTCAATGCGACCAGCCGCCGGGGCATAGAGGGGCGCCCCCTGACCCGCCGCATAGTCTACGCCGCGATGGTAGTAGTTGTCAGCAAACACGCCGTTGTAGTAGCGTCTGAGCCCATAGACAGAGCTGACGCGGCCGTTGCTAGGCCGGGCCATCGGGCCGCTCCAATACTGCTCAGGGGTGCGCAGCGCCTTGAGCGCATCCATCCAAACGCAGTATATTACCCTATCGCCTGGGCGGGCTGGGTTAGAAGGCACCGACTACGAGTTCGCTCGGATGGATGCGCT
>JAAHIA010000480.1 GCA_010671975.1 Leptolyngbya sp. SIO4C1
TCAGCGGCCCCGACAATCTAGCCCAGTATTGTTCGCGGCCGCTGATGGACCGGATTGATCTGCAAGTAGTGGTCAACCGCCTCAAGCCCGAGGAAATGACGCAGCCAGTACCGGGCGAAGATTCTGAAACGGTACGGCAGCGGGTGCAGGCAGCGCGAGCCTGTGCTCAGCAGCGCTTTGCTGGCGAACCAGGGCTGCAGTGCAACGCTGATATGCAAAGCCGTCATATTCGCCAGTGGTGTAGCCTAGACGAAGCCACGCAAACGCTGCTAGAAGGTGCCGTTCGCAAGCTAGGTCTCTCTGCCCGGGCCACCGACCGCATTCTGAAAGTGGCTCGCACAGTTGCTGATTTAGCAGCGGTAGAGGCGCTACAGCTGCCGCACGTGGCCGAAGCAATCCAGTATCGTACAATTGACCGCATGCAGTAGAAGACCGTACACGGCGCAAGTTTTATCGCACAATATCGCACAATTAAGTCAGAGAAATGTACGTATCTCTGAAGGTGCGCTAATGTCGTTTTTGGCAATTGAGCTAACTCAGGTTTTGCAAAAGCTGGTCGGCAGCACAGCCGGGATCCAAGGCGCAGCTCTCGTTACGTTCGATGGTCTGCCGCTGGTCACTCAGCTGCCGCTCAGTATGGATAGCGAGCGGGTGGCAGCGATGACGGCAGCGCTGCTGTCGATAGGTGAGCGCATTGGTACCGAGCTGGGGCGCGGCAAAATTGAGCGAGTCTCAATGGTGGGTCACCAGGGCTACAGCGTTCTCACCAGCTGCGGCATAGACACGGTTTTGCTGGTACTAGCCGATCGGCAGGTGCGGCAGGGCGTTCTATACCTAGCCATCGGGCAAGCGATAGCGGATTTGCAGCCGCTGCTTGTCTAGCGGAGCGCTATCTTGATTTCGGTAGCTATTGGATCGTCAATGTTCAGATTTTTGGGTTAAGGGTAACCCAGGAGCAGCGAGGGTCAGCGGCTGTGCGAAAATTGAGTCCTCTAGCAAGGAACCGAGCATGTCTCCCCCGCTGTCTTACGGTATGAACTACTTGAAGAAAGGACAGGCACTGGTTGCACAGCGACTAGCGGATTCGATCTTTTTTTAAGACTTTTGGCAATATCTGGGTGGAGCAAGACATAGGAGGAGCTGAGCAGCGTGGGACTCAACGTATCCAAGATTCAGATGATTTTACAGGAGCTAGTCAGCGGTACCACCGATTTAGAAGGCGCAGCTTTGGTAACCCCAGACGGTCTGCCGCTGGTGACAACCCTACCTAGCAATATGGATGAGGAGCGAGTTGCGGCAATGTCGGCGGCGATGCTGTCTCTAGGTGAGCGAATTAGCGACGAGCTCAATCGGGGCAAGATTGAGAAGATTTCGGTAGAGGGTCAGCAGGGCCACTGCGTTTTAGCCAGCTGCGGTGACGATGCTGTACTGCTAGTTTTGGCCAATCAGGCAGCCAAGCAAGGGATTTTGACGCTGGCAATCAAGCAGGCGGTAACGGAGCTAAAGCTCGCTATGATGTAGGCTGCGATCGCGGCTAGGCAGGCGAGCTAATGAATCGAGGCTGATGCAGATCAAGCCTGATGGCGCAGTGAGGTCAAACGGAAGACAGTTTGGAATAGCCTATGGAAGTAATGAGGCTAGTAATTACCGGCCCGGTTGGGGCAGGTAAATCAACTTTTATTCGCTCAGTTAGTGAAATCGAAGCCGTCGACACCGATCGCTGGGCCACTGACGAGGCGGCTGCGCTGAAGTCTAAAACGACCGTCGCGCTTGACTTTGGGCGACTACAGTTTACACCGGAGATGGCGCTCCACCTCTACGGCACGCCGGGGCAGTCCCGATTCGACTTTATGTGGGACGTGCTTATTCGGCTGGCGCATGCCTATATTTTGCTGGTGCCGGCCAATCGACCGGCTGCATTCCGCAACGCTAAGCTGATTTACCGCTTTATGTCAGAGCGGGTGGCGGTGCCTATGCTGGTTGGCATTACACATGCCGATTGTGAAGATGCTTGGGCTGTTGAAGATATTGCGATCGCGCTAGGCTTTACTCATCCGCGTCCGCCTTTTGTGTCTCTGAACGCAATGGAAGCTCAATCAGTCACTCAGACCCTAATGACGCTAGTCTCGCACTGTCTCCAGACGGTATAACGCCAGAGTCGCAGCGGCCAACCCCAGCAGAACTGTGGATTCCGTAGCATAGGCTAATTTTTATACTCTCGGCTAAGATTTCTGCGCTCGTGGAGGCATCGGACGGAAGGGTAAGATGTGTTAGCCAACAATGCGCTCGGGAACTGGCGGCATGTCGATGATGGGTTATCTCTCGGAGTTTTCTCTGCCCGAAGTATTGCAAGTTTTGCAAGCTGGGAAAAAGACAGGACTCCTGGCAGTGCAGTCGCTCGCAGAAATTGGAGAGCCCGCAGAATACTATTTTATTTGGGTTCACAAAGGTCGAATTGTCTCTGCGGCTAGTCGGTTGGATGGGCGATACCTAGCCTCGCTGCTGCACCGGCATCATCAAGTTACTGCGCTGATGATTGCGCGGCTAATCCGCCGCTGCCCGCCGGATATGCCGCTAGGCATGTTTCTATGCGACAAAGGCGTTTTACACAGCAGGCAGCTGAAGGCCCTATTTTCACGGCAGGTGATTCAGCAAGTCTGCGGTCTATTCCAGCTTTCAGAAGGCTGCTTTCAGCTAGACCCGCGCGCCCCTTTACCCAAGGTAGAAATGACCGGTCTGAGCATTCCCGCAACTGAGGTGACGCTGCCTGGCCTGAGAGCGCTCAAAGATTGGAACGCGCTGCAAAATAAGCTGCCCAGTCCTCAGTCGGGGCTACAGAGCCTAGTCGGCGGGCAGCCCAATATCCGCATTAATCAAATTGAGTGGAACGTATGGACGTTTACCAACGGCAAGACGCCGCTGACTAAAATCGCTCAGCAGCTGAATCTCCCACTCGAGACTGTCCAGAAGGTGGCCTTTCGGCTGATTGTGGTCGGGCTGGCTGAAGAGGTGCCAATGATGATTGTGCCGGCTGCTACGATGCGCCCTATCTCATCCGCTGTGCTAGCCGACGCGCCGCTAGCCAATACCAACGGCCTAGCGTCTGGTCAAAAGCTGAGTCAAAACTTCTTAAAGAGCCTTATGTCCTATCTGCGTCAGCTGCCCAAGTCTTCTTAGCCCGGCAGAGACAGCGGCGATCAAGAGACAAGCACGAGCCTGGGCTCTCTGGCGAAACAGTGCTATGCTGGAAGTGACTCGGATCTACGCGATCGCAACGCCCAAACTTTGTCAGGATGATCGCCGAGCCGCGGATGGCCGGGGAGGTCGCCGCCGTAGCTGGTGAGGTCGACGCCCGTCAGCACCACTTCCCGGTGGCCGGCGTCGACCATCCGCGACACCGTGTCCACAACCGCGCCCATCGGCACGGAGCGCGACGGGCCGCGGCCATAGGGGATGATGCAGAAGGTGCAGCGATGGTCGCAGCCGTTCTGCACCTCGACGAAGGCGCGGGTGCGGTCGCCGAAGCCGTCGATGAGATGCG
>JAAHIA010000481.1 GCA_010671975.1 Leptolyngbya sp. SIO4C1
CCTTTTTCTTGCGCTCTTGACAACCCTGTTAAGCTGACCCCTACACCGATAGTCCTGTCTCACCCTGGTTTGGCTAAACCCGACAACCGGCTTGGCGTCACCCGCCTACCTTCACTGTCGCGCAATAATCAAGCAGCTACCGTTGCTTGATGACCATACTTTGACAGTTCCTGAAGTGTGGCCCAGCCGCACGTAAACAGTGACCGGTTGCCCCTACTCCCTTCGACCAACTACTGTGTCAGAAGCAATTGCTGGACTGATTGATTGAGAATAGTAAAACCGATGATAATCGCCGCAAAGATATTCCCAACCAATAAAGCGAGCAATCGCTGACTGTAAATCATCTCAATTCTGAATTTCTCAGGATTGGTATACTCCGTTCCTGACAGTCCGCTGTTCTCAGACCTTCGCACCCGTCCTATAAAGAAGATGAGAAAGCTGTTGACGGCAATAAACACTGACAGCAAAAAAACTATAACTATCATGACCGTTCTCCACAGCTCGATCTGACACTATTTTAATTTCAGTTCATCTCAGCAACGCCGCTGTATATGCTTTGAGTTGACATATAGAATTAGCTATTTCGCCCCATAAGTGAATGCACAACACAGGCCATAATTAACACAGGCTTAGCTCGCCGCATCGGTCATAAACAGCTGTCCTAACGGTAGGTGTAAAGGAAGTCCAATGCTTGTCACAGTCAGTTCAGAGCAAATCAAACTACCACCTGGCAGTGAAGTGACCTTGCGCTATCAAACCTGGGCCGATTACGAAGCGATACTCGAAAGCCGTCGCGATGATGCCGCCATCAAAATCCGTTTTGATGCCCACACTCAAGAAATCTCCATTATGGCTCCTATGGCAGGTCACGGTCGCCGGATAGATATTCTGGTTGACCTGGTCAAAGCCTTATTGCGCTATCAAGACAGAGACTGGGATAGTTCTCATCCCATGACACTCAAACGCCTGCAAGAAGCCGGTGCAGAACCCGATGCCTGTTTCTACATCCAAAACTGGCAGGCTTTGCTTGGCAAAGAACGCATTGATTTAAGCCAAGATCCTCCACCTGACCTGGCAATCGAGGTAGATCTAACCTCCATCACCAGTTTGAACGTCTATCAAACGCTGGCAGTGCCCGAGCTATGGATCTACCGCCAGGAGGCTCTGATGATCTATGAGCTCACCCCAGAAGGATATCGAGAAAGCCTGACAAGCCCAACCTTTCCAGACATTGATGTCAAAACCATCTTGCCCCGTTATGTAGAGCGGTCATGGAATGCTGGGTCTAGCACAGCGCTACGCGAGTTTGAACAGTTTCTGAAATCTCTTTGAGTAATGATCGCGATTGCCTCATCGCGTCGCACCCTCTGGCTGGGCGGCCCCTGCCGGGTGCTAGGTGTCGGCCTGCTCATCAAAGCCCAGTTCCACCAGCTGCTCGTTGGACAGCAACCCTCGCTGATGCAGGCTCTCAATCATAATCTCGCGCAGCGTATCAGCCGATAAATCTTTTGCGATTATAGAAGCGATACCGACCCTACCAGAGGACGTGCCATTGCGATGTTACGTAGGCGTAGAATCTGCTGGAGGATGCCATCCAAAATCAATCCATATTGCTCGCGCTTCAACCATCTGTTCATTATTTAGCCGGAGTGCAAGCACCGTTGCCCTTCCGGTCGGTGTCCGGCCAAGGATATGAGTGCCACCATTGCCCCATGTAAATTCACTGTTCCAATCTTGCTGTCGAGGGTTGAATAGTGAAACAAGCTGGCCTGTCTCGGGATCCTTGGCATGTGTCTTTATCCCTTTGAACTCGTTGCATCGGTAACAGGAAGCAGCTAGGTTGCTGCGAGCATCATTGCCCCCTAATGATCTTGGCAGAATGTGTTCCATCACTAAGGGTGTGCCTGTTAGCCGCGAGGAGGTCTTACAGTACTCACAACGGTATTGAGCCTCAGCAATCACTTGCTGACGCAGGCTCGCTGGAATGCTCATTGCGGAATTGACAGCTCTTGTAGCTTGGGCACTCGCTGACCACGCCACCGTAAAACTGACCACGCATACGCCTTGCGCAGCATCAGCTGGTCGCAAACTTGTCTCAGCTGTGCAAGTTCCTGACGCTCAGCCTGAGTGAGTAAACCATCTTCATTTTTCTCTAGTAGTTCAGCTTGCCGCTCATGATGGACGGACTCAGTTTTAGCTTGCGCAATTCTCAACAGGTCTTCAGTTTCTAGAACTTGCATCCTCAGCAGTTCTGCTCGCAGTTCCGGTGAAGCATCATCTGCCGATGGGGGAAGATTGCTCATCACGCTTTGGGCAGCAAGCGCTTCAATCGACTGCGCTGTTTCCTCTGCAATTCGTGCCAGCTGGCGATAAACAGACTCTGGTAGCTGGATTTCTAATCGTTGCATACCCATATATACAGCCTAGCCGATTATTTCCTCGTTTATTTTAGCCATCCGTTAGCCTTTCTCCGTCACTATGATATGCAGCAACCGCTTCTGTTCTGGAATTAGGTACTGCGGGGTTGCGAGGCGAAGGACCACGCAATGAGACGTGAGGCTTGAAAACCTTATGTCTCAAGCTTTGTGCGCTGTAAGCGCTTGAGTTGACCTATAAAATTAGCTATAATCATTGGATGCTTGAAGCAGACATAACCCAACGCATTGCCCAGTATGTTGTGGCTCTTCCGAGTCAGCAGTTGAAGTCCGCTATGCTTGTATGGCTGACCCACGACAATGCAACGCTGGACGACCTTGCTGAAACACTGGCGCAGGAGCAGGCTGCGATCGCGGCAGCAGACGCCGCGTTTGAAAGTGAAGACTTTACGGCTGCCTATCTGCCAATGACAGAAAGCGAAATGATTGCCGGGAGTCTGCAGGCACATGACGAATACCTGCAAATAGGTGAAGGATATAGCCAACCTGAGATAGAAACCTGGGTAGAGGGTCTGGCGTCGTAACCTCTCCATGCAGCAGTTAATCTGGACACGACAGGCCAGAGCCGATCTTCAGCATCACTACGACTATTTACTGTCATTCAATCAGCAGAGTGCTCTCCGTGCGCTCAGAGCAATTGTTAAAGCAGCCAGACAACTGGCCTCCACCCCTGAACTGGGTGTCGTCATTGACAAGAATTCAGGCTTGCGGAAATGGCCTGTTGCCTTTGGCAAGACTGGGTATGTCATCTACTACATTTCCATGTCAGGGCAGGTAATTATCGCACGGGTTTATCATGGCCGTCAGAGCCGCCCTTATTGACTGACGTGACGTGCCATTGACCGCACCCTTTGGCATGGAGCCGCAGCCACCAAGGCTATCGCACCGCGCCCACCATAAAGCGACTTGCGCGGCATAAGCCTCCGCTTCGCTCCGGTTATTCCACGTTCGCTTTACAGTGGGACCCCGCTGGTGCGATTCCTTGCGGCTGGGCGGCCCCTGCCGGGTGC
>JAAHIA010000482.1 GCA_010671975.1 Leptolyngbya sp. SIO4C1
CCGCACCACCGAGTCAGCTAGCTTACTTTCAGTATGACAACCGCAGGCCAGGCATGGGGATGGTGTGAACGCAGCTGAACAAGCCTACAGTATTGAATTTGCGAGCAAAATTGCCGCAGTGGTCAGCCTGTTTAAATCTCAGATATCAGACCTGCGGGCTGATTTGAAGCCTTGGGCCAACGATCCTGAGACGCGCGATCTCATCGATCCTGACTCAATCGATATTGGGTTTCATTTTCCCGGCATGAGCCGCCTGTTTAAATGTCGCAGTTTGCTGGTGCAAATTCGATTTCATGGCGATCGCAGCTCGCGCCGCGCCGTTGGGGTCGAAGTTGCCGGGTTTGATCATCGAGGTCAGCAGTGGCGACTCTCTACTATCGACGATTGGCGCTACGAGGGCAGCATTGTGCCAGAAGCTGCAGCAGGTGAGCAGATTCGCGTCTGCTGTCGTCAGGTCTTTGAGATTTTCAAAACTCGGGCTGAGCCTAGCGAATAAGCGCTGGTCGCGCGTTAGGATCAAAGCGAAATCTATCGTTGGATCCCATGGTCGCATCCGTTGCTCAGCGAAACTGGCAGCCTACTATTCAAGCCTTTGAAGCAATCTTAGGGGCTGACCGCGTCGTTCGGCGCAAGGAAGAGCTGCTGGTTTATGAATGCGACGGCTTGACCAGCTATCGCGAGCGCCCAGCTGTCGTGGTGCTGCCTAAAACCACGGCAGAGGTGGCTGCTGTGGTTGAGGTGTGCGATCGCAATCATATTCCCTTTGTCACCCGAGGCGCTGGCACGGGCCTATCTGGGGGAGCTTTACCCATCGTAGACAGCGTCCTGATTGTCACTGCCTGCATGCGAGACATCCTTCACATTGATCTCGACAACCAGCGCATTGTGGTGCAGCCGGGCGTGGTCAACAACTGGATTACACAAGCCGTCAGCGGTGCCGGCTTTTACTATGCGCCCGATCCGTCAAGTCAGTCTGTCTGCTCCATTGGCGGCAACATTGCCGAAAATTCAGGCGGCGTTCACTGTCTCAAATACGGCGTGACCACCAACCACGTGCTTGGACTCAAGCTGGTTCTACCGACTGGCAGCATTGTCGAACTCGGCGGCGCTGCCACTGAGATGCCTGGTTACGATCTCACGGGCTTATTCGTCGGTTCAGAAGGCACGCTTGGCATCGTCACTGAAATTACGCTGCGCATCCTCAAGTCTCCCGAAGCCACGCGCGTTCTGCTAGCTGACTTTGCCAGCGTGGAGGCAGCCGGCAAAAGCGTCTCTGACATCATCAGTGCCGGCATCATTCCAGCCGGGATGGAAATGATGGATAACTTTAGCATCAACGCCGTAGAGGATGTCGTAGCGCTTGACTGCTATCCGCGCGATGCCGTTGCTATTTTGCTGGTTGAGGTCGACGGCTCGCCAGCCGAAGTGGAAGCTAGCGCCGAGCAGGTGGCCACCATTTGTCAGCAAAACGGCGCGCGTAATATTGCCAGTGCTACTGATCCAGCCGCGCGGCTGCGCCTATGGCAGGGGCGTAAAGCCGCCTTTGCTGCAATGGGTAAGCTCAGCCCTGACTACTATGTGCAAGATGGCGTGATTCCAAGAACGCAGCTGCCCCTTGTACTCAAGGAAGTTGAAGCACTCGGTGAGAAGTACGGCTATCGCGTTGCTAACGTCTTTCACGCCGGTGATGGCAACCTGCATCCGCTGATTCTCTATAACCACGCTGTTCCAGGGCAGCTCGAAGCCGTCGAAGCCCTAGGCGGCGATATCCTCAAGCTCTGCGTTAGCGTAGGCGGCAGTATCTCTGGTGAGCACGGCATTGGCGCAGACAAGCGCTGCTACATGCCTAACATGTTTAGCGCAGCCGACCTAGAAACGATGCAGTGGGTCCGCCAGGCGTTTAATCCCCAGGGGCTAGCCAATCCAACCAAAATTTTTCCAACCCCCAAAACCTGTGGTGAAGCCGCGATGAGCGGTATGAACCGGCCCGACATAGAGCAGTTTTAAGTACAGCCCACTGATATTTTGCGACTTTCGCTGTGACTTGACTTGCGGTAAACACGGAATCAGCATCCGGAAAAGATGTGATTTTTCTGTACAATGGCTGATCGTTCCCTCAAAGGGTAGGGGTAATTTAATCTCGGAGCGTAAACGGGCTAGCCCAAAGCTCATCGGATGTCTAAAACAGGGTTCACGCCATGTGATAAGACACCCGAACAGAGTGGGTAGCTTTAAAACTAATGGAGCTAGACGTTACACACCCCAAACATCAAGGAGACACTTCTAACCTATGAAATCCTCTTTTATCACAAAGCTACTCCAGCATCTCGCCAAGAAAAAGCAAGAAGGCGGCTTTACGCTGATTGAGCTGCTGGTCGTCATCATCATCATTGGCATCCTGGCTGCGATCGCGCTTCCTTCCTTCCTCAACCAGGCCAACAAAGCCAAGCAGTCCGAAGCAAAAACCTACACTGGTTCTATGAACCGTGCTCAGCAGGCCTACTACCTGGAAAACGGTGAGTTTGCGCCCCCCACAAGCTTCAACGAACTCGGACTGGGCATTGCTTCTCAAACAGAAAATTATGACTATTCAATCGTTTACGGCAGCGCTAGCCAAGTGGGCAGTCTGGGTGCGCCTAGACCAAACAAAGACTCCATTAAGCAATACGTCGGTCTAGTCAACGTTGGCACTACCACTGGAACCGCTACAGGCGAGGCGACAACGCTAGCAGCCCTATGCGAAGCAAAAGCAGCGCCTATCAATAATGGCCCACGAGATCTGGAACCTGCCAATGTGACGTCTGCTGCGCCGGCTGGCAATGCTGCGCCAAGCTGCGACGACCTGCCAAACACCGGCGGCGGTTACAAAAACCTAGGTAAGTAACAACCGAGGAAATTACTTCGGTTTAAGCAAGAAGGCAGGCTTCAGCGCCTGCCTTTTTTATAATTCAACCTTTTAGTAATGCTTACTATGAGATAAAGTTTTACGATGAAAAAGCCTTTAAGAAAAGAATGAAAGCGGCTCAGCTACTGCTATTGCTAGTCACTGTAGGGGTAACAGCAGCACTAAACCTGCAGCGCCTAACGCTCCTAAAGCAGGAATTTGAGTTTGATGCGACACTTTCTCAGACTCCAGAAAATAAAAACGTCAGATATGAACATGAACGGCAAGAAAAGCAGCTTGTTGTAGCAAGCAATGCACCTACCTTTGGCTATCAAAATTTGATAGCCGACTGGGTATTTCTACAGTTTTTACAATACTTTGGAGATGATGAACTCAGGCGCAGCACCGGATATGACATGAGTCCAAATTTCTTCAAAGCTATTCTTAAAAACGATCCATATTATCTAGACTTTTACATTTATCTTTCAGGCAGTACCACTTTATATGCGGGTCTACCGGAGGAGACTGTCAGCTTAATCGATCAGGCCGCTGAGCAGCTGAGTCCTAACCAGCCGCCCAACGCTTTCTACGTCTGGCGATACAAAGGCACCGATGAGCTTTTGTTCCTGGGCGACAGCGAAAGTGCTGT
>JAAHIA010000483.1 GCA_010671975.1 Leptolyngbya sp. SIO4C1
CGCCACCGATCGCGCTTCAGCGACTCGCAAGTCGTTGTCATTTACCCGTCTCGTCGGGTGGAGCAAGGTGAGGTGCATCCCTATCGCAGCCTCCTCACGGGTGAGCAAGTGCATCGGGTGTATCTCGATGAGCTGGGTGACATTACTGACTCATCGAGTTGGGGAACTTCCTCAGGCGATGCGCGATACTCCGCAGGAGTGGCTTTGCCATCGCATAGAATCTCTGCCCCTAGCAACCTTAGAGAACCTAGGTAAAGCGCTGCTGGATTTTGACGGCTTAGCAGATTTGCAGGCATGGCTGGAAAACATAGATGGGTCAGAGAGCGAGGAAGCTGCGTCGGATGCGCCGGGTTGGGCCGGTAGACGATTTGTCTGAAACAACTTAGATGGCAGTAGTCAGTTCATGGGGAAGAGGGAATAGGGAACAGGGAACAGAAATCTTGCTCCGTTACCTGTTACCCGTTACTTGTTACCTGGCCTAGCCTCGCTACGCGAAGATGCTGTACAGCCCCGTCACGCCTTCGACGACGCCGATTAGCTCGTTGCTGTTGGTCAGCACCAGGGTGTCGTTGTTCAAATCAAAGAACCTGACGTCGCTGGGGGTGAGACCACCGAGGCTAATCTGATCCACGCCGACCTCGAAGTCGGTGATGGTGTCAACACCTTGGCCCAGGCCGAGGACAAACTGGTCAGCGCCTGCGCCGCCGGTGTAGGTGTCGTCGCCGAGGAGGCCGTCGAGCAGGTCATCGCTGTCGGTGCCCATGAGCATATCGGCATCGTCGGTGCCGGTGAGGCCGCCGCCCGTGCCGCCACCGCCTTCTTCGGTGAGGGTGGCGGTGAGGTCGTAGTCGCCGAAGAAGACGCCAACTTCAGGGAAAGTCCAACCACTACCGCTGCCTTCTACATTGGGGTCGTAGTTACGGTTGCCCAAGGCACTGACACCAACAAAGTAAGTGCCTGCTTCTGGAGCCGTGAACTCCAGATAAGGGTCGCGGGAGAACTCTTCACCGGGCGCTGCACCATCACTGTTGGCAGCAAGTTCGTTACCTGCTGCATCAAACAATCGCAGTTCACTATCGACCTTCATAATCGATTCTGACTGCTCGGGAAAGACTGTGAACCGATTGTTCGGAACTTGTTCAGCACCATCAACATCAAAAGCAACGGTCTGACCTGCTTCTAAAACAACAGAGTAGAAATCGACATCTTCTGGATAACCGAATCCGCGTCCAGGAAAAGGAACGCTGTATTCATTCAGCGACCCTTCAATGGAAACGGTCGAATTCTCGGCATTTAGACCCAGAGCATTTGCTTGAGCAATGGTGTTGTTTCGCTCAAGTTCTTCTGAAACGCCTGCTTGACCGACGTCTGCTAGTGTATCTGCCAGCTCAAACGTGGCTGCAACTGCTGCTTGGTTGATTTGATAGGTATCACCGGATTCCAGAGCAAAGGTTGCGGTTTCAGCTCCCTCCGTTACGCCATCATCCAGTACGGGCAGACTAATCGTCGCTTCCCGTTCGGTGATGGTCAGGTCAAACCCATCATCGCTAAGGTTAGCAATGGTTCCACCTTGCACCTCAATCGCGTCTAAGTCAAAATCATCGAGAGAATCTGCGCTGACGCTGACGGTTAAGCCCTCTGCGGGTGGAGGCGCACTGAGGCTAAAGGTATGGACGCTAACCGTCCCTTCTGACTCAATTAAAGTGGTACTTTCTTCGTCACCCTCAGTAGAACCAGTCAAACTCACCTGAATCTTTGAGTCAGGATTATCAGCAATCGTGAGGTTAATTTCACTAGCATCCTCGTCGATGGTGTAGCCTGCCTGGGGCTGTAAGGCAAAATTGAGACCGACAATGCCTTCCTCAACAAGTAGTACATCATCAACAACCGTTAATTCATTGAAGACTGACAGTGTAATCGTGGCAGTCTGCTCTGTGATATTGAAGAAAAAGCCACTGGTATCGGCATTAGGCGTAGGAAAGTCGCCGCCAGTAATTTCTGCATTCAAGACATCGAACTGACTTAGCGGACTACCAATCAATAAATCATTGTTGTTGCTGTCGAGAGCAACAATTACACCGCCTTCTGGAGGGGGTTCAGACAAAGTAAAGATCAGTGTCGTTTCAGTCTCTTCTGTCTCGATCAGGTTCGTTTCAGTGATGGTTACGCCGACTTCAGGAACGGTTTCGCCAGCAGCGGGCGGTGGCACATCGGCGACAGAATCGTAGTAAGTTACCTCTGTTGTTCCAGCATCGGGGGCAATCTCGTAGCCCTCACCGGGCTGTAAGAAGAAAGCGACATCCTCCGCTCCATCGGTTTCTAAAGGCTCAAACTCATCTAGGATAGGTTCTAGCCCAAATATTTCTATCAGTCCATCGGCTCGATTGGCAGCTTCATAGGTAACTGTCATTGTCGGTTCTTCAATCAGGAGCCTAATCCCTGTGGGAATGCCCTCCTCGTTGTAAAATGCCCCCAATGACTGTCCGCCAATGGTACTAGGAAGAGCGTTTTGACCCAAAAATGAAACGTAATCAAATAGATTCGCGTTGCTGTTAAGGACAAATTCGATACCGCCCTCGGGAATGTCCCCCTCAGCTTGAATCGTAAAGGTAACGTTGGAAATGCCACCAGTTTCTACAAATTCCACTACACCGTTGGTAAAGTTACCCCCGCTATCTACCGTCGCAGGACTAGCACTCAGAGAAAGGGTCGGTGGGTTGGTAACATCTGGATTGCTGACAGGCGGTGTCGGTGCTGCAACATTTCGAGGATTATCTGGTGTCAGCAGGTCAATATCAAGCCGGTAGTTGCCAATGGTTACCCGATTGTTGTCTCCTAGACCCGGGGTCGTAGCACTGTACTCATAGGTTTCTCCGAAAAACTCAATCCCTGCTGAAATATATCCAGAAACACCAAAGTAGTAAACGCCATCCTCTGGAGCGGTAAATTCCAGATAGGCTTCTGTTCTACCTTCATTGACCGTTCCATCTTCATTGAGTGCACTACCCCCATTGCCAAATAATTTGTCAGGTGCAGCAGTCGTTGAGAAAGTTGTTCTAGTGCCCAATCGATTGCCATCAGCATCCAATACGGATAGACCTGTGAAAAGACCAGAGCCTTCACGATTTTCTTCACGCTCAAAGACTTCGGCAGCAACGGTGTCGCCTGCCGTTAAATTTACCTGATACAGATCGACATCTTCGTTGTAGTCGATGTAGGTGTAGGTGCCATCTTCGTTGAGATAGCGATTGCCGATGTTAAAGTAGATAGAATCGGCAGCAGAAAAGGAGGGATTTTCGGGGGTAATCTCTGTATCGGTTACGACTGCTGAAATAATATCGTTAGGTTCGGTAACAATGCCTCGCGGAATATCCGCCTCCGTATCCACCAGATTGAACGTACCGCCGCTGTAATCCTCAATAATCTCGTACCCTTCTCCCGCAGCCAAGCTAAAGGTGGCGGTTTCACCAGTTTCAGTTTCGCCATCATCCGCAATGGGCAGGTTCACTAGGGTGGTATACT
>JAAHIA010000484.1 GCA_010671975.1 Leptolyngbya sp. SIO4C1
TCCATCTTAACCGAAGTATTTACGGTTAAGATGGCATTTTTATCGTCGGTGGTGTAGGCCGCATCGGTCTCTAATACGGTCCAGAGCACGTACACCTTATCGGCTGGTAGGGGGGGCAGATTTTTGACCGTGAGTGTGGCCTGGAGACGATTCGGGTCAACCGAGACCGTGGCACTAGCGGAGAGGTCAGCTTCTGTAGGCTCCAGGGTAATTTGGAGCGTGGGCTGTCCTTCCAAGGCTAAGCGTAGCTTCTGTGCGGATCGCCAAAGGAAGACGTTGCTCAGGGATAGCCCGACAATCGTGAGGGCCGCGATCGCACCCAGCCTTTTGACCCACGCCGGTAGTGGAGCTGTCGCCTGCAGGGAAAAGGGGCGGCCTTCAGCCTGGGTTTGGGCCTGAGCATGATTTAAAAGCGCCGTTCGTAGATGCGGCGGCGGTGTGACATCTGCTGGCGCAAGACCAGCCTCCAAAGCCTTTTGCAACCGTTGGACTTCTTGTTGCAACATGGGGTGAGCCGCAATCTGTTGCAGAAACGCCGCCGCTTCGTCAGCATCGAGATGGCCCAAGACGTATCCAGCGATCAGGAGCTGCTGTTCTTCAGTAGGCATTGATGCAGTCATGGCTATATCAATTCCAATAGTCTTGTAACATTTCTCGTAGCTTTAGTAGCCCTCGTCTTGCTCGAGTCTTAACGGTACCGAGCGGCGTGTTAAGCCGCTGTGCGATCGCAGTTTGGGTTAAGCCTTCATAATAGGTCAGGCGTAGAATCTCCTGCTGAGTGTCTGATAGCTCTGCTAGCGCAGCTTTCACCTCGGCCGATTGTTCTGCTATAAATAAAGCATCAGCGGTAACATCGGTGCTGCTAATCGGTGTCCGTCGCTGTAGTCGCCTGAGGGATTGGGCCTTTACCTGACGACTTCTGAGCCGATCCATCGCGCGCGATCGCGTCAAAATAGCCAGGTAAGTCCGCAATGAGCCGCGCGATGGATCGTACCCGCTGCCTGAAAAGATCTTCAGAAAAATGTCCTGAGTCAGATCTTCTGCCTCCGACTGGCCCAACAGCTTTAGAGCAATGCTGTACACCAAACCGCCGTGGCGATCGTACAGCTGACCCAAGGCAACTGTATCGCCTCGACACACCGCTTGCCAAAGTGCCGTGTCGGTTAATTCTTGTTCGGAATCTACCTGTTTCGACTCTGTTTGTGATGGGGTTGGATTTGAAGGCGTTGACTCCATAGATGTAAGGCACACCCGAGACGGATATAGGCAAAAATCAGGACAGGTGGGCAAATCTTAGGATAAATGGCCCCTTAGGTTGCCCACCGACCTAAGTTTTAGAGAGTCGTTCTAAACGAGTCGCGTCAACAGGCCATTAGTAGGGCATTAGGATCGCCCGCAGCTCACCACCGCGATTCTGGGTGGTGTGAATATCCACGTAGAGCCGTCCGTCAGCTAATGCCTGTACCTGTTCTGGCGTCAGTTGGTATTCACCGGCTGCGCTGCCGTCACGACCTGTATCATCTACGGTAACGTCGAGCGCATACTGAAATGGACCATTCTCAGTTGGATCACCCTGGTGAATGTGAAAGGCAGAGGTAATGTTGGTGTTGGGCGGGTTGACGGGGTCAGTTGCATAGTCACGCATCTGACTCGACAAGTCTCTAAATCTGCCTCGAATCACCAGTCGATTGTCCGATGACAGTGCAGCACCGGCAGCGCCACGTGCCCTAGTATCTGGTGAATTGGGGACAACGTTTTCTTCACTCATGACCGCCACATATGACCGGATTCCACTGCTAGAGCCTTGGGCTAAGAGTGTTGCTTGAGCCGCCTGCAAACTTGCCGTCAGAGCTTGGCCTAGAAACCTATCAGCCTCTACAACCTGGGCAGCGGGGACAGCTGTGGAATGAAGCGGGATAGTCGCCATAGCCTTTCCCGCGATGGGGCTTACCAGGCCCGAGAGTAATAGACAGCTGACGGTTCCTAACAGCAAACGTCGTAATGTTTTAGGTAATGTTTTTGCCAGATTGTGCATAGCACTCCCTTCAATAATAGGTTGGAATAAGCTCTGATTTCAGCGCTTATCATTGGTACGATCATCTGCCTGATCCGGATTCACCTTTATTTGCCTGACTCACCAGGTCCAAATCACGATGACCTTATCGGGCTAAAAATTTAGAAAGCGCGCGATCGCACCCCCAAGCCATAAATAGAATCTGGATGTGCGATCTCACAGACATCCTTAATTCAGACGACCGATCAGCCTCACTGCTATGTGGCTGATCGGTGGGAGCGCGCGTAACCAGCAGCCTATCTATTGGCATTGTTGAATACCTGTGGGCTATCGAATATTGCAAGCGCTCAGATTGAGCCAGCTGTCTCCCTAGCCTCTTCGCGCAAGCGCTCTACATCACGTATCGGGGGCGCTCCAAAGAGCCGCTTGTACTCCCGATTGAAATGCGAGGAATCTTCATAGCCTACTTGGTAAGCGGCACTGGTGGCGTCGAGGTTTTCCCCTAACATCAGACGGCGAGCCTCCTGGAGTCGCAGCTGCTTCTGAAACTGCAAAGGACTCATGGCCGTGACCGACTTAAAGTGATGATGGAAGCTTGAGACACTCATACCCAGTTCTTGGGCAACAGTTTCAATGCGAAGCGGTTGGTTAAAGTCACTGCGAAGCCGATCAACCGCTCTGGCGATGTGGTGGGTGTAGCCCCCAAAAACCGCAATCTGACACAGCCGAGCCCCTTGCTCTCCCATCAGGAGTCGGTAAACAATTTCTCGCTTGATCAGAGGGGCGAGCACATGGGCTTCAGTCGGGGAATCGATTAACCTGACCAGCCGCACCACAGCATCCAATAGGTCTGCATTCAGTGGACTCACATCAATCGCCTTTACACTGGCCCCCTGCTGAGCTGGAGGGTAGCCTGCCTCGACCATGACTGAGCTAACTAGGGCGGGGTCGAGAGCGAGCAGAAGGCTCAGGTGCGGGTTTTCCGGAGATGCGTCCAAAATTTGGCTGGCAATCGGCATTTCGATTGTCGCCAGCAGATAGTGCATCGGATCGTACTGATAGCGATCGCTACCCAAAAACACTTCTTTGCTACCCTGAGCAATCACACAAAAGGCCGGTATAGAAATGCTATGAGCGCACTCCGAAGGAAAAGAGGCGCGTTTGAAATGCAGTCCTTTCAACGGCTCGGCTGTTCCATCCTGCTGGATAGCTTGAGCAATCCGCTCCGTCAACTCCTCTTGATTAGCTTGCGCTCGGTCTGCTTCGCGCTTTGCTTGCGGGGTACTCATCCAAGACTCGCCAGGCTTTTTATTAGTTCTTGCGGCGTTCATTTTTAATACGTGTTCAAACAGATTTTGGCATCATCAAGGCCCAGAAAGGTTTGGCGGTGCCAGTTCTGTACAAAAGTCAAGCAATAGGCTGATCGTCTCGGATCATTGAATAATCCTGCAAATCTGTGGCAATTTCGATGCAGGCCGCGCTAGATTTTTGTACAGAACTG
>JAAHIA010000485.1 GCA_010671975.1 Leptolyngbya sp. SIO4C1
AGCTGCAGCAGCTGCAGCTTTTCTTGAAATTCTTCTACATTGAGGGGATTACCTGCGGCAATGCCTAGGCGCGATCGCACATATCCTTCTCGTAAGCGCTGCGTAAGAACCACACTGTTTTAGCGAGAACTCTATAGACGTATTTTCAGGCATTCCCTGTCCAAATCATGACGCGATCGCAGCCTCAGCATCTATCTAGTCTCATTAAGCACGCTGCTATCATTGGCGCATCACTGCTGACCTTTGCCGGACCAGGGGCAAGCTTAGGGCATGCTCAAAACGCCGAAACGATTACACCGCGAGATATTGTTCCACTGCCACCGGAGCCTCCCGAGCCACAGCGTCCACCTGAACTCCCTGAAGATCCAGACGAATTGCTTCCCGTTCCGCCTGCACCTGACGACCCAACGGCACCGCCTGAAGTATTGAACGTAACGCTGTTCGTCACTGCCATCGAATTTCGAGGCAATACAATTTTCGACACCGAAACCCTGACTCAGTTGGTTCAGGCTGCGCTTGATAATACTTCACCTACCTGGACTCCTGAACGATTGACCGTAAATGAACTGTTAGCGCTAGCACAAGTCATTACCAATCAATACGACGAAGCAGGGTATTCCGCATCAGGAGCGCTTGTAAGAGTTCCCGAAACAACGCAGACAAATGGTGTTGGAAACGTTATCTTTGATATTCAAGAAGGAGAGGTTGAGTCTATTGGCATTACCGGGACGCAGCGCTTACGAGAAGGATATGTGCGATCGCGCCTAGGCATTGCCGCAGGTAATCCCCTCAATGTAGAAGAATTTCAAGAAAAGCTGCAGCTGCTGCAGCTCGACCCGCTAATTGAGCAGATTAGGGCTGAGGTCAATCAAAGTGCAACTCCGGCGAATAGCCTGGTGACGGTTAAAGTTGAAGAGGCACGTTCTATCAGCGCCTCGCTCGGCGTTAATAATAACCGTCCGCCAAGTGTCAGCACCTTTCAACAACAGGCGTTTTTCACCCAGGCTAATCTACTCGGCATCGGCGACAGCATCAGCGTAGGCTATTCCCGCACAGACGGCAGCGATTCCCTCAGTGCATTTTATGAGCTGCCGCTAGGCAGTCGCGGCACAACAGTTAGCCTCAGCTACAGTCCCGGTTGGAACGACATCGTTGACTCTGACTTTTTTGACATCGATCGAGATGGAGACGGGCCAGACATTCAATCGGAATCTGAAACCTATGAAATTCAACTCAGGCATCCTGTGATTCGCTCTGTCAGAGACCAAACCTATCAGGAACTAGGCGTTAGTCTTGTTGGCTATCTACGAGACAGTCGCTCTTTTCTATTTGGCGATCCTTTTCCCTTATCGGTAGGTGCTGCTGTCGATGGTAAAACTCGTGTAGCAGCGCTGCGATTCGAGCAGGACTATACGCTGCGGGATGCGGTTCAGGTGTTTGCTATTAAATGTCAAGGGGATTAGGCTCTTCCGAGCTTTTGATACTGGTGGCGAAATATTGCTTAACGTTATCTGCGAGTCTGTAGCTAGAAATTGATAATGGGGTCAATCGTTGAGTGGATCAGGGAGAGTGAATCATGTCGCTACGTCCCCAAGCTGAATATGTCGTACCGGTGGAAACGGCGAAGGTCGCCCACGCCGTTTTTCCCAAAGGGAATCTCTGCCTGACCATAGCCGATATCTTGAGCGGATTCATCAATGACGCCACCTTCAGTGACCTGTTTGAAATTAAGGGACAACCTGGCATCTCACCTTGGCGCTTGGCATTGGTCACTATCCTGCAGTTTGTAGAAGGCTTGAGCGACCGCCAAGCAGCCGATGCCGTGCGCAGTCGGATTGACTGGAAATACTTACTCTGTTTAGAGCTTACCGATACTGGGTTCGACCATACCGTCCTCAGCGAGTTTCGTTGTCGGTTAGTAGAGGCCAATGCTGAGCGCCACATCTTTGACCAGTTGTTGCAGTTTTGTGAAGGCAAAGGCTGGCTGAAAGCTCGCGGTCGTCAACGTACAGACGCGACACACGTCCTTGCTGCCATTCGAGCGGTGACACGACTAGAGTGTGCGGGAGAAACCCTGCGCGCCGCGCTCAACGCACTGGCTATCGCTGCTCCTGATTGGACAATCGTCCACAGCCAACCGGAGTGGATAGAGCGCTACAGCGAGCGGATAGAAGATTATCATTTGCCAAAGTCCAAGGCTCAGCGAAAGGTCCAAGCTGAAGTCTATGGCCGCGATGGACTGGCTTTACTGACAGCTATTGACGATGAGGGGAGTCCAGCTTGGCTGCGCCAGATTCCAGCGGTTGAGACCTTGAGACGCGTCTGGATACAACAATATTATTGCGAGAACGACAACATTCGCTGGCGAACCCAAGCCGAGGCACCCCCTGCTTCTATCATGATTAGCTCGCCCTATGAACCAGATGCCCACTACGCCAAAAAGAAGACAACGTCCTGGGTTGGATACAAAGTCCATGTCAGTGAAACCTGTGAGCCACAAGCATTGCATTTGATTACGAATGTAGAAACGTCTCCAGCGCCTGTTGCGGATGGGGATATGACTGAATCAATTCACCAGTCTTTGAAAAGCAACAATCTCCTACCCAACAAACATATTGTCGATACCGGGTATCTTGATGCTGAACTGTTAGTAACGACTGACGAGCGATATCAAGTGGATTTGCTGGGGCCGACACGCATCAATCTTCACTGGCAGGCTAAGGCAAATCAAGGCTACGCTGCCGATGACTTTACGGTTGATTGGCAGCTGCAGAAAGTCATTTGCCCGGCAGGAAAATCCAGTGTCTCCTGGACGCCAGCGATTGACGGTCGAGATAATGAGTTGATCAAAATCAAGTTTGCCGCAGCCGATTGCTCAATCTGTCCCAGCTTACACTTATGCACCCGTAGCGATCGCCAACGGCGCTCGATTACCATTCGACCCGAAGCACAGTACAAAGCCTTGCAGAACGCTAGGCAACGAGAGCCTACAGCCGACTATCAGGCCGACTATGCATTGCGGGCTGGAATTGAGGGAACACTCTCTGAAGGAGTGCGAGCACATGGCCTCCGACGGGCTCGCTACATTGGCTTAGCCAAAACCCACTTACAGCACCTGATGACAGCCGCAGCGATTAACTGTAAGCGCATTCACAACTGGCTGGCTGGTGTGCCTCAAGCCGCTACCCGGACTTCCCAGTTTGTCAGACTCATGGAGTCATCTCCTTGTTAAGCAATATTTCGCCACCAGTATCAAAAGTTAGGAAGAGCCACCCCCTTGACATCTAACAGAGCGGTGGTATCCAGAACTCGCTGCTCAAGCGGCTTGAACGGATGACCAACGAGTTTCCGGGCTTTCCCAGGCTTTTTTTCGGTCTCCTTATAGCAGTGGTAAAACAGGTTGATCTCTGCTCATTCTTGAGTTAGCTTCGCCAGACTTCAGTACCTGATTAATCTGTGTAAACCCCCAGCACAGCTGGGGGTTTA
>JAAHIA010000486.1 GCA_010671975.1 Leptolyngbya sp. SIO4C1
TGCCGGGCCGAAGCGCACTTCCTGCTAAAGTTGCAAAAGCTACTATGTAGACTGAGCGTAGACTGAGCCGGGCTGTATGAAAGTTCTCATCCTCTATTCCTCGCTGGGGTCGGGCCATGTCACTGCCGCTGAGGCGCTGACGGATGCCTTCCGCCAGTTCCCTGATGTGGAGATTCGTTCTGAAGATGCGCTGGCCTATGCCAACCCGATCTACCGACGGGTGGTCACTGAAGCCTATGAGCAGCTGAGCGAGCGGATGCCGCAGCTCTATCGCGCCTACTATGAGGGCAGCGATGTGAGTGAGCTAGAAAAATCTTTAGACAGCAACCTCACCTGGGCCAAGCTAGAGCGGCCCTTTTTTGGGCAGCTGGGCACGCTGCTCACAGAAGCCGACCCGGATGTGATTGTCTGTGTTCAGCAGATTCCTAGTCGGCTGCTGCAGCTGGTTGAAGATCAGGCCGCCACTGGGCGACCGCAGTACGTGGTGATTACCGACGCGATCGCACACAGCACCTGGATTAACTACGGCGTCAGCGGCTACTTTTTGCCTAACGACCTGAGCCGCAATTTTTTGCTACAGCGCGGCGTGGAGGGCTCGATGCTGCATGTGACGGGCATTCCGATTGACTTGGAAATTCGGCAGCCGAAAGATCAGGCCACCGTGCGATCGCAGCTAGACCTGCCCCCGGACGGCACCGTGATTGCCCTGATGGGCGGCGGCCTCAACCCGAAGCGGGTCAGTCAGCTGGTGCAAGATCTGCTGGCCTATGGCGGCTTTGATACGCTGGTGATTGCCGCCGGGCGCAATGACAATCTGCTAGAAGCGCTAGCAGACATTGAAGGCACCGAGCAGGTGGCGCTGCAAAAGCTGGGCATGATCGACTACATTGACGATCTGATTGTCGCCTGCGATTTGATTATTACTAAAGCCGGCGGCCTGATCACCAGCGAGATTTTAGCGCGCGGCAAGCCGATGGTGCTGGTTGACCCAATTCCCGGGCAGGAAGAACAAAATGCCGATGTGATCGAAGCCGCCGGCGCTGGCGTGCAGCTGCGGCTGCTAGAGATGGTGGCCCCAGCGCTGAGCTATTTGCTCAACCATCCGGCGCGACTGGCCGCCATGACTGACGCTGCGATCGCGCTCGGTCGCCCGAATGCGGCGCTCGACATTGCTGAGCACATCGTGCAGCGCTGGCAGTCTGATGCCGAGTCGCTCCAAGCCTCTACCCAGCCAGCCGAAACCAATGCCAGCTAATCAAGCTTCTCAGGCCGCGCCCTTTCTCTGGGGCGTTTCTACCTCAGGCTATCAGCATGAGGGCGGCTATAACCAGGCCAAGCAGCCCCAAAACAACTGGGCCATTTGGGAGCAGCAGGGACGAGTCGAGCGCACCGGCAGCGCTGCCGACTTTTGGAGCCGCCATAAAGCCGACTTTGAGCGCTGTCAGCAGCTCGGGCTCACCGCCTTTCGCCTGAGCATTGAATGGGCCAGGGTGCAGCCCACCCATCAGGCCCAGCCCGGCAGTGCCCCCGCCTTTGACGCTGCCGCGCTCGATGCCTATGCCGACCTGCTCGCCACCTGTCGGCGCAGCGGCCTAGAGCCGCTGGTAACGCTGCATCACTTTACCCACCCCGCCTGGCTCGGCACCGACGCCTGGCTGCGACCCAGCACGGTGGATGCTTACCTCACCTACGTCACCACCGCCGTTAGCCATCTCAACCGCCGCCTGGTCGAGGTGCATCAGCTTGCCCCGATTCGCTGGTATATCACCACGAATGAGCCGAATATTCTGGTCACCAATACCTATCTTAAAGGCGACTTTCCAGCCGATAGCTGGGGGCTGACGGCGGCGCTGCAGGTCTGCAATCAGCTGCTCTGCGCCCATGTGCGCGCCTACGACGCGATTCACGATCTGTATGAGCAGGCGGGCTGGGAGACACCGCAGGTATCGCTGAATACTTACTGCAGCGATCTCTACTGGTCAGAGAAAGTGATTTGGGATTTGCTCAGCAGCCGGCAGCGGGCGATCGCACCGCAGCAGCTGGTGGCCTACATTCAGCAGCAGGCAGTCGAGTGGGAAGCAACCCTGGCAAAGAGCGGCCTCTCTTTTCGGCGCGATCTGCCCTATCGGGCCGGTCGGCTGCTGCGAGCCGGGGCGAACTGGCTGGCCGAGCGGCGCTTTAGCTTAGACGGCATCCAGCCTTTGGTAGAAACGCTAGCGGCCTCGCCGCGATCGCAGGTATTTGACTATATCGCTCTAGATTATTACGACCCGTTTTTTGCCCACAGCTTGCGGCTGCCGACCTTCTTTGACATTGAAGGCGGGCACGACTGGCGCGGCTGGGTGATGAGCAGCGTATCGAGCAAATGGTGGGACTGGCGGCACTTGCCAGAGGGGCTGTTTTTCTTTTGTCAGACCTACGCTGAGGCATTTGGTCAGCCGATTTTGATTGCTGAGAATGGCATGGCGCTGCGGCGATCGCACGATAATCGCGTTGCCGCCGATCGCAGCGATCGGCTACGGCGCAGTCAGTTTTTGCAAATGCACGTTGCTCAGGTGCGACGGCTGCAGGCGGCGGGCGTGCCGCTGCTGGGCTATTTTCACTGGTCGCTGGTGGATAACTATGAGTGGGGCTCGTATACGCCTCGCTTTGGGCTATTTTCGTTGGATTTTGAGCAGGGCACAGAGCGGCTACGCGAAGATCATTTGAGAGACTGCCCATCGGAGACATATGAGAGACTAATCAAGGAAGGATAAAATCCCCTTTTCTCCTCTAGCATTGAAATAGCATTGAAGCCAGATCAGCGTAGGTTGGGTAGTGGCGCGACACAGCTAATTTAGTGGGATAACCTGAGCCTGTCTATCTTCCTCAGAAACAGGATAAAGGTGCTTGAGTTTGACTCGTGCATCCTCAGTCGTGAATTGCCAAGACACCTTTGCTTCACTCTGATTGCGCTCCTTCTGCCAAGCATCCAGTTCCCGCTTCAGCGCCTCAACGTTCGGGATACGCCGTTTCAAACATTGCTCAGAGAGCACAGACAACTCAATTTCAGCCACATTCAGCCAACTGCCATTGCGGGGGGCATGAATCATTTCAATGCGGCGGGCTAAGCGGTGGGCTTCGGATGCAGGAAAGGTTTTGGATAGCGAAGTAATTGTATGGGTATTGAGATTATCGGAGAGTAACCGAATTTTGGCAGCCTCGGGGTAGTCCACTTCCAAGAGGTGTTTGACTTCCTGCGCCCAGTCTTCAGCGGTGCGACTATCGCGACTACTGACGCGTCGCCAGCCGCGCTTGGGATCGAAAAACATAAATAGCGCTTGAACACCTTCACGGGTGTAGTGAAAATCCTGAGTGCCTGACAGAAGTACCTGAAAACCAAGAAAAGTCAGGTTCAGAAGAAACGGGCAGAGCCGATATGCAAAGCTGGAGTTACAACACAACAGCCAAAACTGCATGTCAAGCTCGCCCCAACT
>JAAHIA010000487.1 GCA_010671975.1 Leptolyngbya sp. SIO4C1
CCTTTTTCTTGCGCTCTTGACAACCCTGTTAAGCTGACCCCTACACCGATAGTCCTGTCTCACCCTGGTTTGGCTAAACCCGACAACCGGCTTGGCGTCACCCGCCTACCTTCACTGTCGCGCAATACACAGAACAAAGGACCTGAGCAAGGGATTGATGGACATAAGCGCGTCAAAGGCCGTAAGCGTCATATCGTTGTTGACATCTTAGGCATGGTGTTGAATTGCTTTGTTAGTGCTGCCAATATAGCAGATATCAAGGCTGCCGTGGTGGTGCTAGAGCCGTTGTTAGAGGCATATGTCAGGCTTGAGAAAGTGTTAGCTGACCAAGCGTATAAAGGGAAGTTAGGCGAGGTTGTAGAACCGGTTTATCACTGTGTTCTAGAGGTCACAACAAAACTAGGAGAGGGTTTTGTTCCTGCGCCTTATCGGTGGGTTGTTGAGCGAACACTTTCTTGGTTAGACAAGGCCAGACGGTTATGCCGAGACCATGAGGTATTACCCGAGAATCATGAAGGGGCTGTATATGTGGTGATGATTCGCTTAATGCTGCGTCGGTTAACCGATAATCGACGACGATGGACATCAAAGGCACCTCAGGGTGCTTAATGTTAGTTTACGAACCCACTCTAATGGGTAGCAGGCAACGGGTAACAGAAGTCCTGCTCCGCTACCTGTTACTCGTTACTTGTTACCTTGCCTCGCTTCGCTAGGCGAAAACGCTATACAGCCCCGTCACGCCCTCGACCACACCAATCAGCTCATTGCTCTTCGTCAGCACCAGGGTGTCGTTCTCCAAGTCAAAGAACTTGACGCCGCTGGGGGTGAGGCCACCGAGCTTGATCTGGTCGACGCCGACTTCGACGTCGGTGATGGTGTCGATGCCCTGGCCCAGACCGAGAACGAATTGGTCGGCACCTGCGCCGCCGGTGTAGGTATCGTCGCCGAGGAGGCCATCGAGCAGGTCATCGCCGTCGGTGCCCATGAGCATGTCCGCGCCATCGGTGCCGGTGAGGTCGCCACCCATGCCGCCGCCACCACCGCCGCCGCCTTCGGTGAGGGTGGCGGTGAGGTCGTAGTCACCGTAGAACACACCCACTTCTGGAAACGTCCAGCCACTACCGCTTCTGATGACGTTGGGGTCATAGTCGCGGTTACCCAACAGGCTCACGCCGACGTAGTAAGTGCCTGCGGTTTCAGCCGTGTATTCTAGATAGGGGTCGCGGGAGAACTCTTCGTCGGGTGCTGCACCGTCATTATTGGCAGCCAGCTCGTTGCCCTCTGCGTCAAATAGTCGCAGTTCGGTATCGGTCCTCTGAAGCACTTCTGCCTGTGCGAGAAATACGCCTAAGGCATTTACCGGAGCAAGCGCAGTATCGCCATCAATATCCAGGGCAACGGTTTGTCCTGCGTTTAGAGTAATCGAGTAAAAATCGACATCTTCGGCATAACCCAGTACTACTCCGGGAAGCTCTGAGGCGTTGTCAAGCATCGACCCCTTAATTGAAACTATTGGACTGTCGCTACTCAAACCTAATACGTTGGCTTCAGATAGAACGTCATTGCTTTCAATTTCTGTTGAGGCTCCAGCCACTTGGTCTGACGTATCCACAAGAGAGAAGGTTGCTTCAGTTGCGGCGGCGTTAATTTCGTAGGTGTCGCCTGGTTCTAGGGTAAAGGTGGCAATTTCACCGCTTTCAGCAGTACTATCTTCGAGAACGGGTAAACTAATAGTCGCTTCTCTTTCGGTAATGGTAAGGTCGAAACCGTCATCTCGCAGGTTAGCAATAGAACCACCAGTTACTTCGATAGCATCTAGATCGAAATCAGCGAGGGAGTCGGCACTAACGCTAACGGTTAAGCCCTCTGCTGGTGGGGGCGCACTGAGGCTGAAGGTATGAACACTGACTGTACCTTCTGATTCAATTAAAGTGGTGCTTTCTTCGTCATCTTCAACAGAACCCGCCAAACTCACTTGAATCTGAGAATCGGGATTATCAGCAATCGTGAGGTTAATTTCACTGGCATCGGGATCAATCGAGTAGCCCGACTGGGGCTGGAGGGCAAAAGTAAGATCGAGAATGCCTTCTTGAACAACGTCTGGCGCAATACCGGGAACGGTTAACTCATCGAAGACCGACAGGGTAATGGTGGCAGTTTGTTCGGTGATGTTGAAGAAAAAGCCTGAGGAATCGTTGTTTGGCACTGGAAAATTGCCTCCCTCAATCTCGGCTTCCAAGACAGCAAACTGACTCAGGGGACTACCGATAACGGGATCGTCTTCGCTATCAAGAAACACCGTTACGCCTGTTTCTGGAGGTGGTTCAGAGAGGGTAAAGGTTACCGTGGTTTCGGTTCCTTCTGTTTCAATTAACTCCGTCTCACTGATGGTTACGCCGACTTCAGGAATGGCATCCCCAGCCCCAGTAGGAGGCGGGACATCTTCAAGGGAGTCGTAGTAAGTTACTTCCGTCTCTCCAGCATCGGAGGCAACTTCGTAGCCTTCTCCTGGTTGGAGGAAGAAATTAACATCTTCGGCTCCATCGGTTTCTAATCCCTCCGCTAGGTCGAATACAGGCTCTAATCCATATGCTTCTATATAAGAAGGGCGACTAGCTCTCTGCAAGCTGACGGTCATAGTTGGTTCTTCGATCAGCAGGCGAATTCCAGTGGGAATACCGCCTGAGTTGTAAAACGCCCCTAGAGATTGTCCGCCGATAGTGCTAGGAAGGGTGTCTTGTGCCTCCGTTCCAGTGTAGTCAAACAGATTGACGTTGCTGTTAAGAACAAACTCGATGCCCCTCTCAGGAATGTCGCCCTCAGCTTGAATCGTGAAGGTAACGCCAGAAACAACTTCATCTTCGACAAACTCTACCACTGCATTAGTCAAATTGCCCTCAGCATCTACAGTTGTGGGATTAGCACTTAAGGAGAAGGTCGGCAGATTGGTGATGTTAGGATTACTAACGGGCGGGGTGGGCGTACCAGTTTTGCGCGGATTATCCTCCGTTAGCAGATCGATTTCAATTTCATAGTTGCCAAAAGCGACAAAGTTGTTGTCTCCCACACCAGGGTTAAAAATGCTGTAGGTTTCGTCTTCTCCAAAGTAGATAGGAGTGTAGCTGCCTTCGGAGGCTACACTGACGTAATAAACCCCATCTTCTGGGGCGGTAAATTCTAGGTAAACCTCTGTCTCATTTTCATTGACCGTACCATCGTCGTTAAAATCGCCAACACCACCAAATAACTTATCAGGAGCCGCCAAGGTAAAATCAGTATTAAAGCTGAGTAGATTTCCCTCAACGTCTAGGATATTTATCGCTGAAAAAAATATATTATTACCTTCGACCTCAAAGATTTCGGTTGCAATCGTATCTCCTGCATTCAATTCCACCTGATAGAGATCGACATCTTCGTTGTAGTCGATGTAGGTGTAGCTACCGTCTTCGTTGAGGTAGCGGTTGCCAATGTCAAAG
>JAAHIA010000488.1 GCA_010671975.1 Leptolyngbya sp. SIO4C1
TGGTCGCGAAAGATTACATTGAATAGGACAAATATCCACAGGGTGGATAGCTTGGCTTTCGTCTCGATTGCGAACATCTGCTGCTGCAAATTCATGATCAGTTTCCTGTTTAGTGTCTGATCAAAGTTACAAACGGATGTGGGGAGCCGTAGTCCCCAGATGTGGGGATTGGATATGGGGATATGGGATAGGGCCTACAGAAATTCTTGTGAGAAGCCGTTAAATCAGAATCCCTTCGCCGGGAATGCCGACAGCGGCACAATACCTGCAAATGGCTACCCAACTGACGTAAGACCTACGACCCAGGTAGGTGAGTCCATCTGCAAGATTTTTACCTTCTAGGGCCTGAGTCGTTGCTTCAGGAGATCGCAGTCCACACGACACGCCTGCAAAACGCGCATTGCCATGCCGCCACCCGTTTCGCCTTCTTGCAAAATGCCGAGCAGCAAATGCTGCGGGGTAATCTGGTCGTTTCCCTGCTGTTTCGCCTGCTCAGCGGTCAGTTCCAATACGCGGTTGGCGCGAGGGGTAAACGGAATTTTGGCAGGGATTTCGGCAGGTGGCACGGTACAGTTGGCTAACCAGTCGCGAAACAGGGTCTCTGCTGTGGCAAAATCCACACTCTGTTCCCCCAGAGCTTGGGCTGCCACACTCGTTTCAACTGCGAGCAATCCCAGCAGCAGCCCTTCAGTACCCAAGAAGTTGAGCTGTAACTCCCGCATGGCTTCCTGACCTTGGCTGAGCACCGCATGAGTTTCTGGCGCTAAGCGACCCAGCGCAAAACCCACTAATTCTTCCCGTACTGATAGCATCGCTACCGCTTTGAGAATGTATTCCAAAGTCGGCGCATCTAGGGTGCCCCAGCTAGCCGCTTCAGCACCTTCTTGTTGGTAAAGCTGAGTCAGTGCTTCGTAGAGCTGTAGGTCGCCACCGACAAACGAGAGAATGCTGGCCCGCCACCGCCACGCCATTTGCTGTACTCCCGGATCGTTGAGGTCGCGCCTCTCGGCTAGATGCGATCGCGCTTGGGTCAGTAGATGCTGCCATTCGGCCTGGCCCTGATTGAGTCGAACTTCGAGTAAATCGTGCTGTTCTTGGGTCAAATATTGCTGGGTCATAGTGATCGCCTCCATTGTGGTAATCAGGTCTTCAACCGCAACGGACTGAGAGATTTGGAGCTGTTGAGCCAGCTTGCTGAGCTTGGTGAAGAGCGATCGCGATACCGCCATCTGCTCTTGCAGGCGCGCTAGATGCAGGTCAATCACTTGCGGCAAGGAAAATTCAGGATTCTCCAGACACTCGCGGATTTCTTTAAGCGCAAAGCCCAACTGGCGCAGCGATAAGATTTGCTGGAGTCGAGCAATATCCGCTTCGCTGTAGAGTCGATACTCTGCTTCGGTGCGGTGTGAGGGCACCAGCAGGCCAATCTCGTCGTAGTACCGCAAGGTGCGGATTGACAGTCCGGTCTGTTTTGCCAATTCACCGATTTGCAGCAGGTTAGACATAAAGCCCTTCCGCTCCTATCCAAAAGAGTACGGTTGATGACTAGATGCTAAGGGGTGACGTAGCGTGAGACTCAAGCAGTTGGCAGGAATTTTTTGCTGGCTTTTGGCATTAAGGAATCCGCATTTAAATGAGCCCCCTATTGTCATAAACTGTCAAAAACGACTATTTCTCTCCTATGCTGACGATGCTGACAGAGCAGATCAAGAAAACCTTCAAAGACGCGGCTCGTAAGTTGACTGGCCCGAAGAAACGAGCGTTTACCGCTCAGGTAGCGCTCGATTATTTCGGCGGCTCCGCCCGCAAGACAGAAGCGGTGATGGGATGGGACCGAGTGAGCATTCAACGCGGCTTGGAGACGCTAGCAACTGGAGTACCCTATAAGGACAACTACACCGCTCGAGGCCGCAAAAAGTGTGAGGAAATCTTGCCTCATCTAGCTGACGATATTCGCGAGTTGGTCGAGGGTCAAGCGCAAGCTGACCCCAAGTTTCAAACCCAGTTCCAGTATCTCAAAATGAGTGCAAGGGCAGTGCGCGATGCGCTGATTAGCGAGAAAGGCTACAGCGATGAGGAACTGCCTTCACGCCAGGCAATCGGGCGACTATTGAATCGCCTGGGCTATCGTCTTCGTAAACCCTCAAAACCAAACCCCTGAAGAAGCTGCCAGAAACCGATGCGATATTCGAGCATGTCTCAGCTGCTAATGCTGCGGCTGACAATGATGCTAGCGTATTGCGCCTCTCGATTGACGCAAAAGCCAAAGTCAAACTAGGGAATCTGACACGCGGTGGCAAAGACCGTCGGCAAAGTGCTCCCAAAGCTGATGACCATGACACACAGTGGCACAGCGTTTTACTGCCATTCGGCATTCTCAATCTGCAGACCGACGAATTGGCGATTTACATGAGCCAGTCTGCTGAAACGCCTGACTTTATTGTCGATTGTCTTGAGCATTGGTGGGCAAATAATCAAGCTGACTACCCGGAAATCAAAACCCTAGCCATCGACCTCGACAGCGGCAGTGCTACCCGCTCTGACCGCACTCAGTTCATCAAACGCATGGTCAGTTTTTCTAGAGACAGCGGCTTGAGCATTGAGCTGATTTACTATCCGCCTTATCACAGCAAATATAATCCCATCGAGCGCTGTTGGGCTGCCCTGGAGCAGTTTTGGAATGGGGCTATCCTCGACTCAGTCGAAACTGCCCTGGCCTGGGCTAGCAATATGGCTTGGAAGGGCTTTGAACCGTTGGTTCATTATGTTGAGCAGGTCTATGACAAAGGCGTCAGCGTCGATAAGCAAACTCTCGAAGCCTATCGGGTTGATTGGCACCCGTCTGCAGACCTACCAAAATGGGCGATTACCATCGCTTCAACATGAGAAAATCAAGGGGGCTCATTTAAGCGCAACTCCCTAACTGTCTCGAGCAAGACTAGGAGCAACGGTAGTAACGATTAATGCTAAATCTTGGCGTTTGGATAACGAGAGGTTGCCCACGACGACGCTGCTGATTTAGACAGAGAGTGGCCCCTGATAGTAAACCTGCCGATGCCGGTTTAGATGACAATGGCAGAGGTTTTCGGCAACTAACGGGGATGACACCGAAAGCCTACCGTGATGATCTTCTCATGCGGAGCTTCAAGCTCTGTGAGCATCCAGTCGGTCGTAGCGCCCTGATTGACTGACAAAAGTTTACTCAAACAAGGCCCAAAGCCTCTCATCACAAGGGTTTCAGTGGTGTACTATAGGGCTCCGCTTTTTGAGTGCCCAAAACGCTTGCTAGCCAAGGGTTTTGGGGATTTACTGATCATGTTTTGTCAGTCAACCAGCGTAGCGCCTCTACTCATCGGGTGGAAGTAATGCTTCATTGTAGGTGGCTCCTTAGGCAAATGCGGCGCGACGGACCTCGTCATCGCCATCGACACGACCCATTCCATGGCCGCCGCA